>JBAPMC010000452.1:0-4928 GCA_049278415.1 Solirubrobacteraceae bacterium | reverse complement strand
CCGGAGAGGAGATACGGGTGTCCCCCTCGGGACTGGCAAGTTGTCTTTCCAGGTCTGTGAACGCCCTGATGATCTCGGGAGCCTCGAAGGCCCGGTTGCGCCTCCCCATGGTGACCTGTTTCAGTATCCGAGCCCCAACCAGGCGTGTGATTGCTTCGTTGGTTTGGGGGAAGCTCCTATCGATCAACCGGGCGGCACTGTTCACCGTGAGGATCGGCGCGCCGGGCAAGGCTCTGAGGAGCAGGTCAGCCGAGGATTGCGCGCGAACGCCGCCAAGTCGCTCTCGCCACGCTGCCTGGAGCGCCAGCACGCGCTGCTCGAACGACGAGGCGTCCTCAACCGCTCGCCGGCAGGCTCCCGCAAAGCGACCGATCCACAAGTTCATCCCCTGAGTAGCCGCCGGAGAGTCCACCGACCCTGTGTAGCGGGTGGCGACGAGGCCGCCTATGTAGTCCTTCGCCCAAGTGGCGAGAATCAGAGATACCGGGGGGAGCACTCGTGGCGCCAGTCCTCGTCTGCGGAGGACTATGTGCACGAGCGCGCGTCCCGTTCGCCCGTTGCCATCGACGAATGGGTGGATTGTCTCGAATTGGGCGTGCGCGATAGCCGCCTGAGCTACGGCGGGCAGCGATTCGTCGTTGCAGAAAGCCACTAGGTCCTCGATAAGCTCTCCGACGAGCTCGGGAGGAGGCGGGACAAACGCGGCTTCGCAGGGATGGTAGTCGCTGCCACCGATCCAGTTCTGAGCCTCACGCAAGCGTCCACCGTGCTCCTCGATACGAGATCCGGCGAGCAGGCGCCGATGAACGTCGAGCAGGAGATTGACCGTTACCGGCTCACCGACGCGGGTGCTCTGGATAGCGAAGATCATCGCCTCGATGTTGGCCAGGACCTCGGTAGCGGTGACATCGGAGGAGGGTTCGGAAAGCTCCCGGGCGGCTTCCGCTCGCAGCAGCCGCTTGGCCCCGACCTGAAGTCCCTCGATCTTGGATGAGGCGACCGACTCCGCCCGCAGCAGGATGCGGGCAAGAGCCTCGGTGTCCACGAGACTCGATGCCTCCACATTGAGGCGGGTGATCGCGGTCTCAGCATCGACAATGTCCGCGGCGACGTCACCGTCGAGCGTGATTGCGCGCGAGACAAGCGGATCTGGCACGTACGCTTCGTACTCGCACGTGCGGCGATCCCGGCGAGACGGCGCCGAGAAATCGGCGATCCAACGATGGCGGATTACCCTAGACATGATCTCCCCTTATTTCGGCTTAGTATATAAACCTAAATAAGGACATGGCTTATTACGGGTTGCATACAATCGCCCCATGCCCACAACAACCTCGCGAACCTGGATCCTGACCGCGTCCCCTGAAAACCATGAGACGACGCGTGCGCACGGCTTCCAGCTGATCGGCATCAAGGAGCGCAACCGTCCGCGGGCGCTACAGATCGAGCCGGGCGATCGGATCGTGCTGTACCTGACGAAGGTGATGTCGTTCGCCGGCAGCGTCACTGTCACCGGCGAGATGTATGAGGACCGCAAGAAGCTATGGCCGGGGAAGCCAGGCAAAGCCGACGCCTACCCGTGGCGCTTTGCGACCGAGCCGGAGATCGTGCTCGAGCAGGACGAGTGGGTGCCCGCGGAAGTGCTTGCGACCAAGCTTGAGCACATCAAGAAGTGGCCGGCCGAGCACTGGAAGCTCGCTTTCCAGGGCCAACTGCGGACGGTGTCGGAGAAGGACGCGAAGCTGCTGCTGAAGCGCATGGGCGCGGCCGTCGGCTCACACGCCTGACGCAACTCGCAGCCTGTCCTGTCTGACGTCCTCCTCTACGGCGACACCAGCTCGCGCACCTCCGCTCCGCGCTCGGTGAGCTTCCAAGCGTTCGGCTCGCCCTTGGCATGGGGGTGGGCGGCGTTGGCAATCAGGTCGAGGTCCTGCAGGCGTGTGAGCAGCTTCGAGATCTGACCCTGGTCGCGAATGTCGGCGGCATCGGCCACCTGACGGTTTGAGGGATGGGATCCCCGCTCGCCCAGGGTGTCGATCGCACGCAGCACTCGAATCGTGCGGTAGGTGAGCCGCATGTCGAGGTCGCGTAGCGGATCGGTCGTCACCTTCCTGGCACCATTGGGGGCGCTGAGAATGGGCTGCGCGAGCTCCCTGCGCGCGGCGGCGGGACCGAGATATGGCAGCACGATCATCGAGACGAGCGGGTTGAGCAGCTCGACCAGCGGAGCGCCTTCGCCGGCGACCATGCGCGAGTGGATCAGTGAAAAAGCGCCGCCGGCGAGACCTTCGGCGGTGAGTGGCGGCGGCGCCTCCCCACGCTTGACCTCCTCGCCTCCCTCGTCCACGGCGGCTATGATCCGGGCGAGCACGCAACGGCGGCGCTCGAGCGCCTTCGGCCCGGCCCCGAGCGTCTCCACGAACACGAGCCGAGCAACGTCGGGCTCGGCTTCGAGGAGCTCGAGCAGCGCCGCAAGCCCCGCCCGCACCCGCGCGCGCCACTTCGGCGGCTGCCGGTAGGCCGGGACCACGACCACTGCGATCCGCTCCACCGCCTGATCAAACGCGGCTAGGAAGCAGTCTTCGCGATCCTCGAACTGCTCGTAGAAGGTGCGCCGCGAGACCCCCGAGCGCGCCACCACGCGTGCGACCGATGCGTACCCCACGCCGTACTCGGAGGCGACCGTGGCCATCGCCGAAAGAATCCGTCCCCGCTGGATCTCCGCGAGCTGCTCGCGGGCCAGCCCGTCCTGCTCGCCGGGCGCCCCCTCCTGTGACGACACCCGTCCATTGCCGACCATGTCATTTCTTCTTCTTGTGGTTGGCTGTCTTCTTGGGCTTCTTGGTGGTCTTGTGCTTGGCGCAGCCGGTGGTGGTGATCTTGGTGTTCTGCTTGATCGTGGCGCCGTTCTGTGCGGTGAACGCGGTTGGCATCACGAGTTTTGATGTGCAGAGGTTCCCAGTTGCGGCTAGTGCTGAGTACTTGCCCTGGGGCAATGTGAGTTCGAATGTGCCTACGGGTGCGTCTGGGACGGTGCGGAACGTGCTGCTGGTGATCCCTTGAGGACTGATGAACGTTTCCGCATGCAGGTCGATCGTGGTGCCATAACCGGATAGCACGACTACGAGTTCGGGGAACTTCGCGCCACCATGAGACACGAAATACACGGGTCCTGCCAACGGAACAGGCAGTAGCGGTGTCGTTGCTTTGGCTTCGCCGATCCGTGATGCTGCGGGACAGTTGGCTGGATTCGCGTTGAACGTCGCGTCAGTGCAGGCCTTTTGTAGGGTCGTCAACCTGGATGGGAGTTGCTTTGGTAGGTCGACCTTGACCTTCGCGATATTCGCTTGACTCCCGAATGGTGCTTTGGGGTAGGTCAGCTTCACGTGCAAGCTCGCACCCTTAGCCCTCGACGTTTTCCCGGTGGTAGAGACACTGAACCCTGGTTTGAAGCCCAGCACCGCACAGTTCGTGACTTGTAGCGGCACCGATAGTGCCGCTGAGGCTCCTTCGGTGCTCGACAGGCTTCCCGTGATGTTCATCGGACTGCAGTTGGTTGGGTTGAAGGTGAACCCTGGCCTGTTGATTGTCACGTTCACATGCTTGATCTGCAATGGAATCCCATCGAGGATGGTTGGGATCTTGTACAGGCCGGTGTTGTCACTCGTGATCGTGAGCGCCGCCGTGCTGGGATCCACTTCGATCTTTGCCCTGACGACCACGCAATCACACGGTGTGTCTGCCTCCAGGTCATACGGGCCGGCCTTCGCTGGGTTCACGATCGACAACCCATAAGGGGCGCCCTCATAGCCTTCGGTGACGAAGACTTTGCCACCCTTCACGCTGTAGGGGTCTCCACCGACACCGACTGAGACGATCGTTTCGCCGATTTCGCTTTCCTTGCCACACAGTCCCTCATCAGCTAGTGGTTCTCCGCACAACTTCACGCTCGAGAGCAAACCCGAGAGACCTGGAGGCATTTTCAACTTGATCGCCTGCAGGTCCTGATTACCGTCTTCGCGACTCATCGTCATCGTGAACGGGCTGAACCCACCAGCCTGGATGCTCGTCGTACCCGCAGTCAACGACGGGCTGAACGGCAACGGGCTCGCACACGCACTCCCATTCGGACCACTGATGATGTTGAACGTCGAGGACGATTCAGCCGCCGGGTTGCCCGACCACGGAGCGATAGACGCAGTCGTTGTATACGCACCACACACTGATGGCGTAGCCAACGGCGCCCTATCGCCGCCGAAGAAGTGCAGTTTGAAGTCTTCGAACGGAAGCTGCGGGGTGTTCTTGAACGTCGAGACAAGCTGGCCCGTCACAGGGTCCGGCACGACTTCACCGGCGAGCTTCACCCGCGACCCGGATATCGGGTCTTCGACATACACGTACAACGCCACCAGCGAACCGAACGGGTTTGCTTCCTGAGCCGCCAGATACGCAGCACCAACCAATGGGTTCGGCAGCAGCGGCGTGTCAATTTCGACGGTACCGACCTTTGATGCTTCAGGACACGCCGACGGTTCCGGCGATTCCAACGCTACCTGCGACAGCGAGCAGGACTCAAGCCCGTCCGCGGCCGCCGGGTTGAGAACCACGCCTTGCGGCAGCGCGACCGTCGTGTCCTTCACATCAGCCTCAGACAACCCGGTCGGGTTCAAGCTCTGTTCCTGAGGAACGTGCACATCCACGGTCAACCCGGTCGGCGTGCTGCCGGCCTGCCCGTCCGGGGCCACGCTGATCGACGGCGAAGACGGCAAACGGTTGCAACCACCCAGCGCGAGCATCGGTTCGACCGCAACCGATTCGAAGCTGCCTTTTTGTTGCCAGGAGTCGGCTTCGACGCTGCTCTGCAACGGACCGGTGCAGGACGTCGGCATCGCCAGCAACGGCGGCGGATCGTGCTGACCAAGCGAGGT
>JBAPMC010000451.1:0-4636 GCA_049278415.1 Solirubrobacteraceae bacterium | reverse complement strand
CAGCATCTTGCGCTCCATCACCAGCGAGCCAGGCTCCATCGGCAGCATCCCGATCCGCGCCGCAAGCGAAGGTAGGCGAAAGCGGTTGCGACTTATCAGGCGAGTCATCCCGTCGTGCTCATTGAGCACGAACGTCCATACCCAATTGCCGTCCTGCGAGCGCCATGCGAGCACGCGCTGGGGCTGGATGAGCTCCAAGCGCATCCGGTTTGAGCCAAAGCCGATCGTTTCGCCAAGAAGCGGGTTCTGAAACTCCGGCAGGACCCGGTCGACGCTGTGCATGTCGAGCCCAAGCAGGTTCTCGATCCAGTCGTAGGTGTAGGCGCCGCCGCGCGGCGATGGACCCATCTGCACGAGCCACGGCCATACCGCCCCGGCGGGCGCGTCGATGTCGATCGCACGAGTGGAGATGCCCTGCGCATCCTCAAGCAACTCGTCTCCCGGGAGCCGTGCGAGCGCCTCGGCCTTGGTGGCACCCCACGTCAGGATGGGACGACGCAGCACCATGTAGGCACCCGCCGTCCCCGCCATCAACGCCAGATGGAAGGAGCGGGGTCTTTTCGCGTGCTCGCTATTCCTCAAAGTGCGTCACGCGCCCGGTTTGCGATCTCTCGCCTTCGCGCGGAGTCGAGCATCACGCGCTGCTCGGCAGCGGCCACCAGCGCCCGCGTCCGGTCGATCACATCGACGCTGACCGAGATCGCGTCGATCCCGGCGCGCACCAGCAGCTCGGCGTACTCGGGATGAACCGAGGGAGCCTGGCCGCAGATCGAGGTGCGCAACCCCAGCGCGCGAGCACTGGGAATCAGCTCGCGCAGGTAGGCCGTGACCGCCGGGTCGCGCTCATCGAAGGTCTCGGCCAGCACCTCGTTGTCGCGGTCGGCGCCAAGCAGCAGCTGCGTGAGGTCATTGGAGCCGATCGAGATGCCGGTCACACCCAGCTCGGCGTACTCGGCCAGGTTGAACAGCACCGAGGGAACCTCAGCCATCACCCACAGCTCAAAACCGCGACGATCGAGCAGGCCCGACTCGGCGATCAGCTCGCGGCAGCGGCGCAGCTCGCGGGTGCTGCGCACGAACGGGAGCATCACGTGCAGGTTGTGCTGGCCTGCATCCCACACGCGGCGCACGGCCTCCAGCTCGAGCGCGAAAATGTCGGGCTCGCGCGTGTAGCGCAGAGCGCCGCGATAGCCGATCATCGGGTTGGCCTCACGGGGCTCGAAGCGCTCACCGCCGCGCAGCCCGGAGAACTCGTTGGTGCGGAAGTCGATCGTTCGATAAGTGACCGGACGTGGCGCGAAGCCGACCGCGAACGCGCTCAGCCCCTCCGCCATGCGGGAGACGAGGTCCTCGCCGCGTCCTTCCTCAAGCAGGGTGCGGGGATGATCGCCCGCGAGCGCCTCGAGCACCATCATCTCGGCGCGCAAAAGGCCAACACCATCAACCGGCAGTCCCTTGACGCGCTCCACCTGCGATGGCTCAGACAGGTTCACGAGAATCTGCGTCGCGGTCACAGGACCCTCAACTGAGACGCTCTTGGCCTGCTCGACGCCTGGGGACTGCCGCGCCGGCTCGCTCGCTCGCTCGCCCTCGAGCACCAGGCCGCGAGTGGCGTCGACAGTCACGATCTCCCCATCGCGCAGGCGGCTGGTCGCCTCCCCGGTTCCGACCACACAGGGGATGCCCAGCTCACGTGAGACGATCGCGGCGTGGCAGGTCATGCCGCCGGAGTCGGTGACGACGCCCGCCGCGCGACGCAGCAACGGCAGCCAATCTGGGGAGGTCATGTGGGTGACGAGCACCTCACCGTCACCAAAGCTCGAAGCGTCGGCGAGCGAGGTGAGCACCCGCGTGGCGCCGCTCGAGCTGCCAGGAGCCCCACCCAGCCCGCGCAGCAGCACGGTCTGCGGCGTCATGGACTCAGCTGCGGCGACGGTGGTGGTGGTTGGTGCGTCCTGGTCGCGGAGGGCGGTGATCGGGCGGCTCTGCAGCATCCACAGAGTCCCGTCGGGGTCGAATGCCCACTCGGTGTCCTGCGGCGAGCCGTAGTGCTTTTCGATGCGCAGGCCAAGCTCGGCCACAGCGATGACCTCCCGCTCATCCAGGGTGGGCTTTAGACCCTCCTCGCGTGTAAGAGGCCGCGTGCGGGTGCCGCCTTCGGCGTCATATTCGATCGCGAACTCCTTGTAGTGAACCTCGCGGAGCCGCAGCCAGGGCGGGTCCTTCTCGACCACATAGCGGTCGGGAGAAACAGTGCCCGAGACAACCGCCTCGCCGAGACCGAAGGACCCCTCGATCACGAGTTCATTGCGATCGCCCGTGGCGGGGTTGACGGTGAACATCACGCCGGCTCGCGTCGAGGCGATCTGGCGCTGCACGACGACCGCTATGTCCATGTCGGCCTGTCCGAAGCCATTGACGGCGCGGTAGTAGATTGTGCGTGCGCCGAACAACGAGCGCCAGCAGCGGCACACCGCGTCGATCACGCCCTCAGCACCTCGAACGTTCAGGAATGTCTCATTCATGCCAGCGAAGGAGGTCTCGGCGGTGTCCTCCGCCGTCGCGGAGGAGCGCACGGCCACTGCACCCTCGGCGTCCTCGCCCACCAGCTGTTGGTAGGCCGAGCGTATCTCGCGCTGCAGAGGCTCCGGCATCGGGGTGTCGTCGAACAACGTGCGGGCGGCGACGCTCGCCGCCTGCAGAGCGGCCGTGTCCTCGACGTTTACGCTGTCAAGCAGCTCGGCCAAGCGCTCGCGCAGCCCAGTCTCGGCACAGAACTCGGCGTATGCGGGGGCGCCCACGACAAAGCCATCAGGTACAGGCAGCCCAGCGGAGGTCAGCTCGCCCAGGTTCGCGCCCTTGCCGCCAGCGTAGGCCACGTCATCTCTTCTCAGGCCCGAGAACGGTCGCACGGCCTCGGTGCGTGAACGGGCATCGACATCGACGTCAGGGGCAGTGCTCATCTGAGTCATCACTCCTCGGTTGCTGCATTTCCCGATGCAGAGAAGTCAAGCAGCGAAGCGAGCCACGGCCACCGCTCTGCCCACTGAACGACCTCCGTAGTTCCCACCCATGACTGTGCACTTCGCGGGCGTAGTGTGAAGCGCCATGAGAGTGATCTCCGAACAGACGCTCGAAAATGCGCTTGAGGCGCTCCCCGTCGTAGAGCCAAGGGTCGTCGCAAGCGGGAACCTCGCCACGCCGAGAACGCTGCTCGACGCGCTGGAGCGGACGGTGCAGCGCTACCGGCTGTTCATGCTCGCCGCGCAGGCACCGCTGCCCCGGCGCGAGGGAGTGATCTTCGAGACGCCGTTCGTCGGACCCGGGATGCGCGATGCGGGCGAGTGGCTTGACTACCTGCCGATGCGCCTCTCACTCGTCCCGCGGCTATTCGCAACGATGCGCCAGCCCGACGTCGTGCTGCTGCACACCTCGACTCCCCAAGCAGGAAAGGTCTCACTCGGGATCGAGGTGAACATCCTCCCGGCAGCAGTCGAGCAGGTACGCGCCCGCGGCGGGCTGGTCATCGCGCAGATGAACCCACGGATGCCCTACACATTCGGCGACAGCGAGCTCGACGAAGACCTCATCGATCTCGCGATCGAAGTGCACGAAGACCTCCCTTCACCCTCCATCGGGCCGGGGCACGAACACGCCGAGCAGATCGCCGAGCTCGTCGCCGGCCTAGTCGATGACAGGTCCACGCTGCAGCTCGGTATCGGTCAGGTCCCCGACGCCACCCTGCGCGCACTCGCCGGTAGACGCAACCTCGCGGTCTGGTCGGAGATGATCTCCGACGGGGTGATGGACCTCGACCGCGACGGAGCGCTCGACCACGCCCGTCCGATCGCGTGCTCCTTCCTGTTCGGCTCGCCCGAGTTCTACGAGTGGGTAGCTGAAAACCACAGGCTGAGAATGACGCGCACCGAGACGACCAACGACCCATCCCGCATCGCCGCACGCCCGGCGATGGTTTCCATCAACACGGCGCTGCAGGTCGATCTTGCTGACCAGGCCGGCGCGAGCCACATCGCCGGACGCCTCTACTCAGGTTTCGGCGGCCAGCCCGATTTCGTCGAGGGTGCCCTGCGCTCACCCGGCGGTCACGCGGTCATCGCGCTGCGCTCCTGGCACGAGCGCAGCGACAGCTCCACGATCGTCCCCCGCCTTACAGACCCAGTGACATCCTTCCAGCACTCCGCGGTAGTGACTGAGCAGGGCTGCGCACGCATCTTCGGGCGCAGCCAGCGAGCGCAGGCCCGGCTGATCGTCGAGCACGCCGCGCACCCCGACGCCCGCGCGCGGCTACGCGAGCACGCAGCGCGACTCGGCCTCAGCAGCACGCCAAGCGAGGCGATGCAGAGCTGAGCCTCGCCCACGCATCAACCCGATCCGAAGCGTTTCATGTCAGCGTCGAGTGCCACGTGACAGTAAGCCTTACTGTCAGGGGTAGATCCGCTCGCCGGTCGTTTGGTCGATCACGCTGATCGCGCTGGCGGGGCACGCTTCGGCGATCGAGATGAGCCGCTCAAGGGGAGCGGTCCCTACGACAGTCGCGATGTCATCGACGCGGAACACGTCGGGCGCGAGCTCTTCGCAGTCTCCGTGCGCTAGGCAGGCGGACTCGTCAATTACG
>JBAPMC010000450.1:0-3628 GCA_049278415.1 Solirubrobacteraceae bacterium | reverse complement strand
ATTTCGACTTCGGCATACGGGAGCACGGTCCTTGTAATCGTGCAAGCTACGCGCGATTCAGATTCCAACGAGCAGGGAACCGCAGGAGCCCTGTTGAAAAGAGGCAGACGCCCCGCGACGCCGGTGGCCTTCAGGCCGGCTGGCAACGTATCGACGATCCGCGCAGGGATTCCCGCTTCAAAGCTTGCATCACCCAGATTCTCCGCCGTTACGAAGAGTTCACCATTTGTACCCGGCTTCAGATTCGCGGGGCGCGCTCCAGAGGACAGGTGCCACCATGGCGAATTCGCCAACGCCGGTGTAGCGCCAACCAACCCGACCAACAACAGAGCGCCGGTGAGAACGGGAATTAGGACCCTTTTGACTGAACCCATGACGATCACTTGCCCCTCTTCTTCGCATTAGACTTACCAGCCGCCTTGGCGGTGTATCGCTTTCTCGCTTGCCGTTCACACGCTGCGCGCTTCTTGTGATTCTTCTTCGTCCGGCATTCCCTCAAAGCCTGTGCGAGCTTTTGTGCGCGCGTCAGGGTCTTGGGTTTCACGGCAGAGATCCCAGTCGACGGCAGAACATTGCCAGCGCCGGAGAAAGTCGCACTCGAAGGCGCTCCAAAGCTCGCCGGCTGCGGCGTCGGCGCAGGCTTGCACGCATCACCGGTCACACACAGCGGCGGAGACAGCACAGGCGAGGGCAAGCACGGCGACGCCAGAGTGCACTGATGCGCGTCGTAAACGTCGAGCGCTGTATCGAAATCCTGTGACGCCAATTTCGCCGCCGTCAAGAAAAACACATCACCCCCACTATCGCTCGCATCGAGAAACCCTGATTCTTCTCCAGAAGTTCCCGAGGAGACCAGGTCCACACATCCCCCCGAACGCTCGCTAAACGTCACACTCGACGAGTCACAACCACCCACCCCCGGCGGCTCGTACTCATAAACGTCCTCCGCCCCATTCCCATCCTGCGGCACAAGCGCGTCGCTACTGTTGAAGAACAGGCGCCCATCACCCGACAGGTAATGCGATTGGTAAAGGGCCTTCGCCAGCCTGTAAGGGGTCCATCCAGGGATGTTCGCCGCAAGCCAATCCGACGGGTTCCATACCCGGTCGCCGCTGACGAGTCCACCTTCGAGCTTATTGTATTCCACGCCCTCCGGTTGCGCGCCTGTTGGATTGCACGACGCGCACGACAAAGTCTCCGAACTAGAGTTATACAGATAGACCTCCTCGTCGGGATGCCCACTGACAGTGTCACGATTGTCATAGCTTGCACGACCCTTCTGCGACATAAACGCCAACCATTCGCCATCGGAGGACACGTGCGCGGTATGTCTCTGCATTTCACCGGACCAGTCGGGAATATCCCTGCCTGAAAGCTCCGCCACAAGTCTCGGAGCTTCCCACCCAGCCTCGCCACGGCGCATCGTGTACAGGTTGCACACGCCTTCGTTTGAGATCGTTCCTTCGCATGATCCATTGACGGCTTGTTCACCGTCGCGATTGGGCACATTTGTCAGGACGGAGTGGGAGGCGAAGTACAACCAAGAACCGTCTTTGTTCATCCCAAGCACGCCCACCACGCCGCCTGCCAAATCGGACACGTTGCATGCGAGCTTACCCGCCGCCACCGTCACTTCACACTCGCGCAAGTTGCCTTCATCCTTGAAAAACGCCTTCGACCCATCAGCGCTGGCGGTCAAAAATGCCCCAAATTCTTCGGGGCTGTCCAGCGAGACCGTTTCCCCAGTCGGCACATCGTGCACAAAGAGCTGATTGGTTCCCCCTTCAGCTTCGAAAAAAACCAACGCGCCATCGTCTGAGATCGCATCGAATCGACCTTCCCCAATAAATGTCAGCCTGCCGCCGAACCACTCATACATGGCTCCGTAGATAACGCTCGCGCCGAGGGTCAAACTGACATTGGACTGGATCACCACGTGGCTCAGATCCGGTGTCGCCCCAACGAAACTTGGACCGCATATCAGGGCGCACTTGCCGACATTCCCGCCGCCGAATACAGTTCCGGGCGGGACGTTCGCGGCTTCTTCAACGCTTGAGGCACACGATTGACCTACTGCCGGGCAGCCAGTCGCGAGCGGCCGATAGCACCCTTCTGCACATGTATGATCGACGTTCCCCCTTGAAAAATCATTATGCAGATAGGCAGTCTGTTCGGAGGCGTCATCCGACAATGGCATGAATGAGCCAAACGGTTGCACGACGCCGAGCGAGAGGTCTTCAGAGAAAAACCTGTACTCCTGTCCAGCCCCGACGGACTTGCCAGTTGCGGCTTTATGGGGAGGAGCGAGATCCACAGAGCTCCAGCCGTCGGGGCCGCGCGTGGAGAGCACCTGCGTGCGGTTGGTAAAGCCCAGCGGTTCCGGTTCGGTTGGCGTATCCGCCAGATAGGAGACCGCATCGCCCGTGGTGGAGGCTTGGATCACTCCCGTTTCGCTGATCGGTTCGATCAGTGCGCCCTGCTTCTGTGGCTGAGAGACCATCTCCCACTGGCGGCCATCGGGCAATGCGAACCCACCAACGGCCTGTGTAGCGAAGCTCTGGTCGAGGCCATTTACCGTTTCGAGCGAGTTCGAGGCCTGAAGACGAAAGCGGTAGGAGGTCTTTGGTGTCAGGTTCTGCACATGCACTTCGACGGGGACGCCAGCGCTGCCCGCACCCGCATCCCCCTGGGCGCCTGTAAGCGGTTCGCCTTCAGAGCCACGGACCGGCTCGTAGCCACCACCGTTCGTTGCGTCTTCGAAACGGTAGGTCGTATCGGCGCCACCGGGATTGACTGTCGCGTGGAACGTTGCGCTGCTTGCGGCGACGTCGGTAATGGACTCTTCTTCCACCGCCGGCGCTTTCACGAGCGTCGTAAACGTCACGGGCGCACTGAGCGCGGTTTCGCCGGCTTGGTTGCGGGCCAATAGGCACACCGAGTATTCGGTGTGCGCCTGAAGGCCGGACAAGCTTTCTACGACTTCTTCTCCCTGAATACCAAAGGACAGACCTGGTGATGCGGGTGCTTTGCTCCCACCTTCACATTCGGTGCCCGAAGCGCGATACAAGAATTCATACGTGCCTTCTTCCCCTGCCCCACCTGGGTTGAGGACGCCACGGATCATCGCTGTGCTCGCAGTCACGGATTCCACCGTTACCGCACCTGGAGCTTCCGGGGCCACGGCCAATGCAGCCGGAGCGCAGCACACCATCACCAGGCCGGTCAGTACGCACAATGGCGCCAGCAACCTCAATGTCAAACGACGAGCGCTCATCAACACATCCCCTCCCGGAGAGAACCGACACCACGCCAACCCGCACCCGGGCAGCACAAAACCGCCACGGGCAAAGAGCCCATGACGGCAGAAGAACAAGAAGCTGAAGAGCAAGAAGCTCTAGATGCGCCTACAGCGCACGAATACCCTCTGGGGCACCAGCAACCAGACCGGGCCCCATGCCCGGCGAGCCACCGCGTTTCGCGGTGGCGAGAAGGCCTAGCGCCTAGGCGCCGGCCGGCCCAGAGAGAGAGAGAGAGAGAGAGACGCGTCAGCGACGCTGACGCGTCCTATTACGGACCCATCAGAGACACACGGACTCTCAACAACGCTATTCCCCAAAGAAAACACGCG
>JBAPMC010000449.1:0-9821 GCA_049278415.1 Solirubrobacteraceae bacterium | reverse complement strand
GGGAGAGATAGCTCCCTCTACAAAGAGAAGCTAATAGCCGTAGCCGCCACTGGATTTTTCCGGCTGCGCAGGTTCTGCAGGCGTTGTCGCTGCTGTAGCGGGAGCAGGTGAGCTCGAGCTCTGAGAGCTCGTTGTCACTGCCGTCCATGTGCCTACGTCTTTGATGCCCTGGCCCTTGGTGTCCCCGGGCTTCTGATCCTCGGTGAAGGTGTAGAGCGGCGCCCCCTTATAGGTCACTTGCTCTGTGCCATCTGGGCGCTTCACCGTTGAAAGTGAGCCGACGCTGCCGCTCGGCGTGCCGGTCGATGTGCTCAGTGGATGCCACACCTGCAGGCAGGCAGAGCTAGTGCAGATGAACTTGCCGTTCTGCTCGCCACTGAGGCGGTAGAGGGTCATTCCCTGAGCATTGACAAGTACCGTGGCGCCGAGCGTCGTGTTCGACGCGGTCCTTATGAGGGCGGCGCTTTCTCCGCTTGACGATGGGCTTGTACTGGCTGGTGGCGTCGCGCTGGCTTGCGAGGACGAGCCGGAGCTGCTTGAGCTGCTGCCGCACGCAGCCAACGTGAGCGATGCGATCAGGGCGGGGGCGAGGAACTTGAAGGCTGAGCGCATCGAGAAACTCCTTTGGTCAGGCAATGAGAACGACGATGGCGATTCATGGACCACCTCTTGTCGTTAAAGACTCCACTCTCCACGGTTCCTTCCTGCAGCAGCTCCGCCGACTCCGCGTTTGGCTATGTGGTGGGCGAAGTCGTTAGCGGCTAGGCGTGTAGAGCACGCGCGAGACTGATGATTATGTAGACGGAGAATCCGAGACCAAGCAGGTGTCGGAACCAATTGGCCCCATATCGCGCCTCTTCGTAGGCCCACGCGCTCAGCGCCAGGTAGAAGATCGACAGCGCTACTCGGTGTGCCGTGCCGTGAGTCAAATGTCCGAGAACACTCGCGAGGAGGGCAAGGATAAGTGGCGGGTTGGGGAATTGGACGATGGCGAAGTCCGGAGGCCATCCCCAACTGGTTAGGCGCCTCATTTTCCTGCCTTGCTCGTCGGGCCGCTTCATCCCCTGAGACTAAGAGCTGCGGGCACGTGTTACGTACTGCCTCTCGCTGAGGTGAGACAGACCCTTTACTTCAACGAGACCATTGGCACTCAGATCAGGCCTGCACCTGAACGCCTTTCCACCACCACCGTCCTCTCGCTCTCGGCCAACGTGGCTCCGTTCCAAGTCGCCTTCATGGTTTGCTCCCTTCGCTTGGATGGATGTATGCCTCATGATGGATGCGTCAATGACACCGCCCGTTCGCCAGCCGGATGACTATGAGCGATCATCGCAGTCGATTTCCCTAACGGCGAGATGCTCTCAGATGACGCCGATCGCGTCGCTCACACCGACGGAGTACGGCGCGATCGCCGAAAGGCGGGGTGTCGGGTTCTGGGCTGGGCTCGTCGAGGGCTCTTGATGGTGCCCACTACACGTTATGCAAGCAGTGGCGATGCGAACATCGCCTATCAGGTCGCGGGCGAGGGCTCGCTCGACCTGCTGTTCCTGCCAGGGTGGATCTCCCAGGTCGAGCAGTTGTGGGATGCGTCGGCCATGCGTCGCTTCCTCGAGCGCCTGGCGGTCTTCAGTCGTCTGATCCTGTTCGACCGCCGTGGAAGCGGGCTGTCCGACAGCGTCGGTGGGTCATACACCCTCGAGCAGGAGGCAAACGACGCGCTCGCAGTACTCGACGCCGTGGGCAGCGAGCGGGCAGCTCTCCTCACCTACGGCCTGGGCGGACCGGTTGGCGCCCTGCTGGCTGCCGATCGCCCGGAGCGCGTCGGTGCACTGATCATGTACGCGTCTGTCGCGCGTACATCGTGGGCTCCTGACTACAACTGGGCGATGACTGTTGAGGATCGCACTCAATGGACTGAGCGCACAGTTGGCGCCTGGGGCGAGATTGACGGCCCAGGACTTCCTGTGCTGGCGCCTTCCATGGCGGACGACCCAGCCCTGTCGGCGTGGTTCGCGCGTCTTCAGCGTCTGGCGGCGAGCCCAAGCGAGGCCCGCATTCTTCTAAACGCCGCCTCTGACCTGGATGTGCGCGAAACATTGCCTCGCATCCGAGTTCCCACACTGGTTATGCACCGATCTCGCGATGACGCTTGGGATCCGCGTCACTCGCGCTATCTGGCTGAGCACATAGTCGGTGCACGCTATGTCGAGTTGGAAGGCGTCGATTCGCTTCCGTTCCTGGGTGACAGCGACGCGATCGTAGAGGAGATCGAGGAGTTCCTAACCGGCGCGCGCAGCGCCGGGGAGCTGGCGCGAGCGCTTCTCACAGTGATGTTCACAGACATCGTTGACGCAACGGCAACGGCTGCGAGGTTGGGAGATGGCCGTTGGCGCGATCTGCTCGCTGACCACGATGCGCAGGTGCGCGAGCAGCTCGGCCGCTTCGGCGGTCGCGAGGTCAAGACGGTGGGGGATGGCTTCTTGGCGACCTTTGGGGGACCTCCATCGCGGGCTTTGCGATGCGCTCTGGCGATCACTGCTGCGGCGCGTGAGCTCGGGATAGAGGTCCGCGTCGGTGTGCACACCGGGGAGTGCGAGCTCATCGGCGAGGATGTGGGGGGGATGGCTGTTCACATCGCCTCACGTGTGAACGCGCTCGCTGACCCTGGCGAGGTGCTCGTCTCAGGAACGGTGTTTGGGACCGTCGTGGGTGGCCCATTTACGTTTGAGGATCGCGGCTTTCATGAGCTCAAGGGTGCGCCTGGGCGCTGGCCGCTCTTTGCTCTCTGCGACGCGCTCGGCGTTTGAGATCGTGCGCGGCAAGCACATTCGGGGCGAATCACGCGCAAAGCCAAAAGCAAAGGAGATAGACGCATGACGAGGGACGCAACGACCTACCAGGAGCCCGAGCCGGAGCTCCGGCGCACGACAATCGACGCCGGCGAGGCGAGAGTTGCCGTTTTCACGCGCACCTACCCGACTACTGTTGAGGATCTGTGGGATGCATGCACCAATCCGGAGCGACTGCGCCGTTGGTACGTCCCTGTTACGGGTGACCTACGTCTGGGTGGCACATTCCAGCAGGTGAATATGGGATCGGGCACAATCGTTGCCTGCGAAGAGCCACGCCTGCTGAGGCTTTCGCTGGGAAACGGTGCGGATGAGATTGAGCTGCGTCTCTCATCAGGTGTTGATGACGGCACAGCGAGGCTCGAGCTCCAACACGCCACCACACTCGATTCTCACAACATCGGAGGGCAGATGTACGACGCGATCTTCTGCATGGGAGGTGGCTACTATCCACGCCTCTTGGCGCTCGATCTGCATCTGCGCGGCACCCTGCCCGAGGACTACGACAGTGCGGCGTTTCATCTCAACCCCGAGATGCACTCAACGATCGAGCGCGGCAGCGCCGCCATGGCTGCCCTGCTTGAGGCCGATGCCGAAAAATCTCCCGGCCGTATTTGACGCTTTCCCGGCCGCGTCGGGCTGCGTCGGGCCGCGCCTGGCCCGACGCACGCATGATCGCTCGTTGTGCTGGGGCCCGGAAGATGTGCCGTGTCGCAATCGATCAAGCAATTCAAAGAACGCTTGCCGGCGCAGAGGTGGATCTGTCCAATCGACCTCATCCTGTTGGAGAGCACCCTCACGGTGTCCGCGAGGGCCTCGGTCAGGCGCCGACGTAGGCCGCGAGGTACTCGCCGGTGAGGGATGGGATTCCCTGCCGCCCGGCGACGAGGTCGGCGGGGGTGCCCTCGAAAATGATCCGGCCGCCATCGTGGCCGGCGCCGGGGCCGAGGTCGATGATCCAGTCGGCGTGCGCCATGACAGCCTGGTGGTGCGCGATGACGATGACCGACTTGCCGGAGTCCACGAGCCGGTCGAGCACGCCGAGTAGCTGCTGGACGTCGGCGAGGTGCAGACCGGTGGTGGGCTCGTCAAGGACATAGATGCCGCCCTTCTCGGCCAGGTGGGTGGCCAGCTTGAGTCGCTGGCGCTCGCCGCCGGACAGCGCGGGGAGCGGCTGGCCGAGGCTGAGGTAGCCGAGCCCCACGTCAGCGAGCCGGCCGAGGATGGCGTGCGCGGCCGGCGTATGCGCAACGCCTGCGCCGAAGAACTCCTCGGCTTCGCGTACCGACATCGCAAGCACCTCGCTGATGTCCTTGCCGCCGAGCTTGTACTCGAGTACCTCAGTCTGGAAGCGCTTCCCATCGCACACCTCACAGGTGGTGGCGACGCTGGCCATCATCGCAAGGTCGGTGTAGATCACACCGGCGCCGTTGCAATTGGGGCAGGCGCCCTCGGAGTTGGCGCTGAACAGCGCCGGCTTCACGCCATTGGCCTTCGCGAATGCCTTACGGATCGGGTCGAGCAGTCCGCTGTACGTCGCCGGGTTGCTGCGTCTCGAGCCGCCGATGGCGCTCTGGTCGATCGACACCACACGGTCCACGTCCCCGCCCGAGATCGATCCGTTCACGAGCGAGCTCTTGCCGGAGCCGGCGACGCCTGTGACGACGACAAGCACCCCAAGTGGAATGTCGACGTCGACGTTGCGCAGGTTGTGCGTGCTCGCGCTGCGGATCTCAAGCGCCCCGGTGGGCCCCCGCACCGTCTCCTTGAAGGCGGTGCGGTCATCGAGATGGTGGCCGGTGATGGTGTCGCTGGCCCGCAGTCCCTCGACGGTGCCCTCGAAGCAAACTTCGCCGCCCGCCTTACCGGCGCCGGGACCGAGGTCGACGGCGCGATCGGCGATCGCGATCGTCTCCGGCTTGTGCTCCACGACGAGTACCGTGTTGCCCTTGTCCCGCAGCCGCAGCAGCAGCTCGTTCATCCGGTGGATGTCATGGGGGTGCAGGCCGGTGGTGGGCTCGTCGAAGACGTAGGTGATGTCGGTGAGCGAGGCGCCGAGCTGACGGATCATCTTGACGCGCTGTGCCTCCCCGCCGGACAGCGTGGCCGTCGGCCGGTCAAGCGAGAGGTAGCCCAGGCCGATCTCCACGAAGGACTCGAGCGTCTCCCTCACTGCTCCCAGCAGCGGCGCGACCGACCGCTCGTTGAGGCCTGCGACCCATTCGACCAGGTCGCTGATCTGCATTGCGCAGGCCTCGCCGATGTGTATCCCGTCGACCTTGGAGGACCGGGCACCCTCGCTGAGCCGGGTCCCGCCACAATCGGGGCAGGTGGTGAAGGTGACGGCGCGGTCCACGAACGCCCGGACGTGCGGCTGCATCGCCTCCTTGTCCTTGGAGAGCATCGACTTCTGGATCCGTGGGATCAGCCCCTCGTAGGTCATGTTGATGCCAGCGATCTTCATCCGGGTGGGCTCGTGGTGGAGGAAGTCGTGCAGCTCCTTCTTGGTGTACTTGCGGATCGGCTTGTCCGGGTCGAAGAAGCCCGACGCGCTGTACAGCCGAGCGTTCCAGCCGCCTCCGGTGTAACCGGGGACGGTGATCGCGCCTTCGGAGAGTGACTTGATCTCATCGTAGAGCTGGGCCAGATCGAGGTCGGTCACACTGCCGATGCCCTCGCAACGCGGGCACATGCCCCCGGTGACGCTGAAGGTTCGCTTCACGGTCTTTTTGGAACCGCGCTCGACAGTGATCGCGCCGGAGGCCTTGACCGAGGGGGTGTTGAAGGAGTACGCCTTGGGCGAGCCGATGTGCGGCGTTCCGAGCCGGCTGAAGATGATCCTCAGCATCGCGTTCGCATCGGTGACGGTGCCGACGGTTGAGCGAGGGTTGGAACCCATTCGCTCCTGGTCAACGATGATCGCCGTGGTCAGTCCCTCCAGCAGGTCGACATCCGGCCGCGCCAGCGTCGGCATGAAACCCTGCACGAAGGCGCTATAGGTCTCGTTGATCAGCCGCTGCGACTCCGCGGCGATGGTGCTGAGCACCAGCGAGCTCTTGCCCGAGCCAGAAACACCGGTGAACACTGTTAGGCGGCGCTTCGGGATCTCGACACTGACGTCCTTGAGGTTGTTCACGCGGGCGCCATGCACACTGATCAGATCGTGGCTGTCGGCAGCGTGCAGCGCAGGCGACAGCGTGTTCGTCCTCTTGGCCATGCTCATCGTGTCTCCATCTGCTGGACGAGGCCGCTCATCGATCCTGAAGAAGCCCGAGGACGTTGCCATCGGGGTCGGTGAAAGTGGCCACCAGGCGTCCGCCACCGACATCGTGCGCGGGCTCCTTCACAGTGGCGCCCGCGGCGGTCACCTCGGCCAGCTTCGCCTCGATGTCCGGCACGTGCCAGTAGGCCACCGGCGAGGTCATGCCCTGCGGTCCACCACTCGGCACAAGCCCGATCTGCTGGCCCTCAGCCTCGAAGCCGACGTAGTAGTCCGAGTCGGTCTGCGGCGGTAGGCCGAGCAAGGCGGCGTACACCGCCTTGGCGGTCGCCAGGTCGGACACGGGATGCAGCACGGTCTTGATTCCCTGAGTGGAAGAGCCGGTCATGGTCACTCCTGAAGTCGTGGGTCACATCGACCCGGTGTACTGTCGAGCTTAAAGACAAACGGGAAGCCTGGAAATTGCCTTTGCCCATCACCTGGAAGGAACCGTGGCAACCCGCGTTGAGTCCCGGATAGGCTCCGCGACGATAGGCGTTTCACGAGGCCGAGGCATCTGGTGACACAGTCGAGTCGGCGAATGAGTGGTGCTCGTGCGCGACGATCCACCGGTCACGCACCTTGCGCAGCCCGATAGTGAGACGCAGCCGCTGCTCGGGGTTGCGCTCGAAGTCCGCGGCCGTGCCGCATCGCAGCAGTCCGAATACGAACGCGACGTCCGCGCCAGCGGTGACCTCCAGCGACTCGATCTCAAACACCGCGCCAGACGCCTGCCACTCAAAGAAGCCCGGCCAGCTATCGCGGTATGCGTCCAGGCCACGAACGCCCAGCTCGGGTGGCGGGACGTCGAACATGACGATGTCGGGCGAGTGGTCGGCCAGCACAACGGCCATGTCGCCGTCGTGTGCGGCTGCGGCCCAGCGCTCGATCAGCTCGCGGATCTGCTGTTCGTCGGTCATGGCTCCTCCTTTATGGGTGACTATCGGTCGGTGAACCCCGAGCCGGCACGCCAATCCATCGCGGCGCGCAAAGGAGCGTATGACTGCCGAGCTGCTCGACGCCCGCTCGCTCGCCAGAACCTAGCCCATGCGATGGGCTGCGCCAGTTCACGCGGCTCTCCTCTACACGGCCGGCCGCGCGGGCCGGGTCGACCTGGCGGGCGACGTGATCCGGCTCCCCCGCCAACTCGGCAACCGAGAGACGCTGCAGCTGGGACCGTCGTGTCGCTACAGTCGAGCGCATGGCGATCCAACGTATGGATCATGTGGGCATCGTGGTTGACGACCTCGTGGCCGCGACGGCGTTCTTCGTCGAGCTCGGACTCGAGCTGCGGGGCGAGGGACCGGTCGAGGGCGGTTGGGTGGACCGCGTGGTGGGGCTCGAGGGTGTCCGGGCGGAGATCGCGATGGTGGAGACTCCGGACGGCCATGGACGGCTTGAGCTGACGAAGTTTCACGCCCCGTCGAGCCGGGGCGGCGACCGGCAGGCGCCAGCGAACACCCCGGGCATCCGTCATGTCGCATTCGCAGTCGAGGATATCGACGCCGTCGTTGCTAGCTTGCGAGCCCGCGGCGCGGAGCTCGTTGGCGAGGTGGAGCGCTACGAAGACAGCTATCGGCTCTGCTACGTCCGCGGTCCTGAGGGGATCATCGTCGAGCTGGCGGAACAGATCGGCTGAGGGCTCCGGGCGGCCCGATGGCGATCACCCCCGACCTCTGCAGCCGCTGGCAGGAAGGCCATGAGGCTACCGAGCGGCTTGCGCCCGTCACGTGGTCTGACAAGACGCTTGCCTCTGCCGCCGGCATGGCGCTTGCCCGACACCAGATGCGCCGCATCACGCGGCCGGCGCTCCACAGGCAAGACGCACCCGCTATACGCGCTCGTATGCGACCAGCGCGCGCAACGACGGGCCCTTGGCCGCTACCGTGCGTGGCTGGAGACCGAGCATGAGGTCTGACGGCGCAGCGTCGAAAGCGAGAGGATGGCGCAGATGAAGGCGGCGGTGATCTATGAGAACGGCGGCCCGGAGGTGCTTCGCTACGAGGAGGTGTCCGACCCCGAATGCCCGGACGGCTGCGTGGTTGTTGACGCCGAGGCGATCAGCATCGAGGGAGGCGATCTGCTCGCTCGCGCAGCAGGAGAGATCCCTGCAACGCCACATATCGTTGGCTATCTGAGTGCTGGCGCCATCAGCGAGGTTGCGGCTGGTGTCGAAGGACGCGCGGTCGGCGACCGGGTGGTGGCCTTGAACGCAGCAGGTTCGCATGCCGCCAAGCGAGTCGTCCCCGCGGCGATGACCTGGCCGATCCCTGCCGGGCTGGATGCGCCGCGCGCCGCGTGCATACCGGTTGCGTTCGGTACTGCCTACGAGTGCCTCTTCACCGCGGGCAAACTCGCCGCGGGCCAGACCGTTCTGATCCACGCTGGGGCCGGCGGCGTCGGAATGGCCGCAATCCAGCTCGCCAAGCGTGCCGGCGCAACCGTAATTGCGACGGCATCCCGCGAGGAGAAGCTGGAGCGGCTGAAGGCGCTCGGGCTCGACCACCCGATCAACTACGCCAGCGAGAGCTTCGTCGAGCGCGCCAATCAGCTGACCGGCTCGCGGGGCGTGGAGGTCGTGCTCGACTCGATCGGCGGCCAGAACCTCATCGACAGCATCGGCGTGCTCGCCTACCGGGGAGCACTCGTCAGCGTCGGGGTGGCCGCCCGAGCGGGCTCGCAGGTCGAGGCGCGGTCGCTCTGGGCGCGCAACAACACGCTGCACGGCGTCTTCCTCGGCGGCGCGATCCTTTCGGAGTACGCCCGCGTCCATCCCATGATCGGCGACATGCTGCAGCAAGTCGCAAACGGCGAGCTACAAGTAGAGATCGATCGCTCGTTCCTGCTCGCGGATGCCGCAGCGGCGCACGAATACGCCGAGAGCCGCAAGGCGTTCGGCCGGGTCATCATCACGCCCTAGCGATAGCGCTCTCGGTTAGAGGCGAACGACGACTCATCCATGTGAGACTCAGCGGCGAGCAGAATCGTCGTGTCAGACCTGACAACGCTCTGACCGCGAACTCGGTCCAGACCGTTGTTGACCGAGTACAAAATGAACGAGGAGGAGGTGTCATGAATATCGAGTTCCTCTCGACCGTGGCGGTGATCGCGCCCGATCCGCCCGCCAGTCGCAAGCTGTACGTCGACGCCCTGGGGCTGCCGCTGGAGAGTGAGGGCGGCGACTATCGCCACAGCGAGCAGATCGCCGGTTGCAAGTCTTTTGGGATCTGGCCCCTGGCCCAGGCCGCTGAGGCGTGCTTCGGGACGCCGCAGTGGCCGGCGGAGCGACCAGTGCCGCAGGTCAGCATCGAGTTCGACGTCGCAGACGCCGCAGCTGTCGGCCCAGCGGCACGGGAGCTCGAGCAAGCTGGCTACGAGTTGCTGCACCAACCGCGCGAGGAGCCATGGGGTCAAACGGTCGCCAGGCTGCAGTCACCGGAGGGCGTGGTGGTCGGAATCTCCTACGCCCCTGTGCTGCACGACAAAGACTGACCGGAGACACCCGGATTCGCGGGCGCTATCCCAGCTGGTCGCGGCGGCGTGTGAGGTAGGCGGTCTCGGCGGTGTTGCCAGCCAGCTCGATGGCTTTGTCGTAGGCCGCGCGTGACTCCCGGCTGCAGCCCAGCCGGCGCAGCAGGTGGGCGCGGGTCGCATGGTAGGCGTGATAGCCGGCCAGCTTGTCCTCAAGACCGTCGACAGTCGCCAGCGCCACC
>JBAPMC010000448.1:0-1975 GCA_049278415.1 Solirubrobacteraceae bacterium | reverse complement strand
GGGCGCTCACCAGCGTCGGTGGGTAACGAGGGTTTGCTGGGCCTCGGTTGCGCTCAGGTAGGGACGCTGCTCCAGAAACGTGCGTGCCTCGGCGAGCGCCTGATCGCGCGAGTAGGCGCTCGCAGCGGGTGCGGCACGGTGGGCGATTGGCACTGCATCGAGCACTCCACAGCGCCAGTGGTGTGTGCGGGCGAGCGCCGCCCAATGGAGATCCAGGCCCCAGCCCATGCGCAGGTTGGGGAAGGGAAGCAGGGTTGAGAAGGTGGAGCGCGCGAAGGCGGTGACTGGACCGATCTCGACGAAGCTCGTCTCGCGCACCACGCTGCCCGGCCGGCGACGGGTCACCCGCCAGGCTGCGTGCGAGGCCAGCCGATGGGCAGGCTGGGCGAGGTCGAGCTGAAAGCGCTCGGCGAGGAACAACAGGCGGTCGAGGAAGCCGCTAGGCAGAACGATGTCGTCGTCAACCACGAGCAGCCAGTCGCAGTGGTGTGGCGGGCTCTGATCGAGCAGTTGGTTGAGGTTCTCAAACTTGCCGCGGTCCCCGGGAGGGGCGAGGCGCAGCTCCACCTCGTGGCGTGAGCGGGCGAGCTCTGCGCGCATGCCATCGACGAGCGTGCGGTGCTCGGGGCGCGCCACGCCGAGCACGAGCACACGGCGCATAGGAGGTGAGCGACGTGCTGCGAGCTGCAGGCGCAGCCGTCGGCCCGAAGCTATGTCAAGCGCGTCGGCGCCTATGTCGAGCGCGGCGCGGCGCACGCCGTCGAGGCCGCCCACGGTTCCACTTTCGCCTGAGAGGAAGTCGTCTTGGGTATGGCCGCTCGCGGGAGGGCGGAGTGAGAGTCCCTGTCTGGATGAGGTTGGGGATGCGCCCGTGGCGTGCGCCTGCGCCCACTCGCGCGTGGCTTCGAGCACACGCCCGGCGCTGTGGGCGACCATCACCATGCCTGCAGGGCAGCGGCGGCGTACTACATGGCCAAGGCAGCCGGCGAGCGTGGTGAGCTCTCGCATGAGCGAGGGCGCCCTGCTGCGCCATGCGTCGAAGCGTCGGGCGGCCTTGCCGCGTGCGAAGGCGGCATGACAAAGCGGGCGCAGGCGCGAGTCGGCGGGGCTGCGCCGGTGACGAAGGGCGGCGCCCGCTACGTATAGAGCAGCCCCGTCTCGAGCATTGCCGTTGGTGGGCGGCTCGGCGCGAAGCCGTTCTTGCCACTCCTGCTCGTCGCCGCCATGCTCGAGTGAGACGTCGAACGGTCCGACGCGCTCCAGGGCACGACGGCGGATCACCATGTTCGCCCCCCATGCGTAGCGCGCCGAAGTATTCTCGCAGCCGAGATTGAGCGCGGTGATTGGCGCTCCCTCGCGTCCGCAGCTGTGTGGCGGGGAGCCCTCCAGGCGAGCGATAATGGGACCGGTGAACACCTCCACGTTGGGGTGCTCACGTGCGGCGAGAAGAAGCGCAGCAAGCCAGCCATCGCACACTTCCACGTCATCGTCGACGAACACAACGAGATCGCCGGTGGAGCGCTCTATGCCTGTGTTGCGCGCTACGTTCAAGCCCAGTGGCTGCGGGTGTGGCTCATAGCGCGCTCCGAGGCGCTCGGTCAGCTCGCGTACCGGCTCGGAGGGCCCGCCATCGTCCACGACGATCAGCTCCGCCCCCGCGCTTGCCGCTTGCGGAGCAATCGAGCCCAACGTCACCGTCAGATAGTCCAGACGCATCCGAGTGGGAATAACGATTGAGGCGCTGGGAGCGCTTGAATGAGAGGCCATGAGCAGAACAGTCTAGGTTTGGACAGGGCGATGGTTCTCTTCCTGCACAACCGCTATCGCACAACGGGCGGCGAGGAGCGTGTGGTTGACGAGCTGCTGGCGCTCGTGCGTGACCGTCTCGGAGAGCCTGTGGAGCTGCTCGCGCGCGACTCCACGGAGCTTGGCAGGGCCCGTGCGGCTGCCGGGCTGTTGCGCGGCGGGCTCTCCC
>JBAPMC010000447.1:0-3477 GCA_049278415.1 Solirubrobacteraceae bacterium | reverse complement strand
GCGCTGGCGCTGTTCTGCGACGCCTGGTTTCCCCCGTCGTTCATCGCGCTTGACGTGCCAGCAATCAGCCCAACGGTGGACCTCACGATTCACTTCCGCCAGTCAATCGCCGAGTGCGACTGCGACCCTGCGGCCCTGTGCCTCAGCGTGTTCAACACGCGGCTGCTGCATGATGGGCTGTTCGAGGAGGACGGCGTCATCTGGGCCGCCGACGGCACGGTGCTCGCCCAGTCGCGCCAGCTCGGGATCATCATGCCCACCGACAATCCCGTGCTGCAGCCGGCCGGACTCGCTAGCGACCACAACGCCAACTGATCTCGGCAAGTACGACCCCATTCCCCAAAAACTCCAAGCTCAACTAACCCCACATCGAAACAGGAGCAATTCATGAGCGACTACACAGCGAAGCGCATCGGCGAGATGGAGGCTGCTTACGGCGGTGGCTTCGTCAAGGCCCGGGCGGAGCTCGGCGTCACCTCCTTTGGCATGCAGGTGATTCAGCTGCCGCCGGACTACAGCGACTACCCCCTGCACGACCATGCGGAGAGCGGCCAGGAGGAGGTTTTCCTTGCGCTGACCGGCTCCGGCTGGATTGAGATCGAGGACGAGCGCGTGGAGCTCGAGCCGGATCTGTTCGTGCGGATCGGCCCCGCGCCCAAGCGCAAGATCTTCTCGGGCCCCGAGGGCCTGCGCGTGCTTGCGATCGGGGCTGCACCCGGCAGCGCCTATGAGATCAACCCGATGACGGAGCTTGAGACCGCGAGCGCCTAGCGCGTTTCAACGCTGACGCGGACGCCCCCCGGTTGGGGTGTCCGCCGTCAGCGCGCGAACGAGGTCTCGGCGTCCAGCCTGAGGGCGGCTGCAGCGATCAGCGCAGCGGCTGCGTGCACGTCGCTCAGCTGCACGAGCTCAACCGGCGAGTGCATGTAGCGCAGTGGGATGGACACGAGCGCGGTGGGCACACCGCCGCGAGAGAGGTGCACCGCGTCGGCGTCGGTGCCCGTGTTGCGACCGATGGCCTCAACGGTGAAGGGGATGCTCTCGCGCTCCGCAGTTTCATACAGGAGCTCCGACAGACCAGGGTTGAGCGTTGAGCCGCGACTCAAAACCGGACCTGAGCCTAGCTCGTGCTTGCCCACCTCCTTGATGTCGATGCCGGGCGCATCGGTTGCATGGGTTACGTCCACCACGATCGCCGCATCCGGCTCGAGCGAGAAGGCGCTCGTGCGCGAGCCACCGAAAGTGGTCTCCTCCTGGGCGGCAGCCACCGCAACCAGCTCCCACTCCCTCGCTCCGTCCGCTTGTGCAACCAGACGTGCCGCCTCGAGCGCCACGAACGAGCCAAGCCGGTTGTCAAGCGCGCGTGACGCCAGGCGTCCGTTGGGCAGCTCGAGCGGCTCGCCGTCGAGGACCGCCACGTCGCCGATGCGCACAAGCTGGCGCGCCTCTTTGCCGTCCTTGGCGCCGATGTCTATGTGCAGGTCGCGCACCTCCGCCACCTTCTTGCGCTCCTCATCGCGCAGCAGATGGATCGGCTTCTTGCCGATAACCCCCGCTGTCTCGCCCGCGCGCGTGGCGAGCACCACACGCTGGCCCACGAGTATCTGCGCGTCCCAACCACCCACCTCGCGAAACCACAGGTAACCCTCGTCGTCGATGTGGGTGACGATCAAGCCGATCTCATCAATATGGCCCATCACAATCAGTCGCCTCGGCGGCGCAGAGGCTTCCACGCGCCCTTGCGAGGGCACGAGCGCGGAGGGCGTGCCAACTATGTCGGTGCTCGTCTGTGCGCCAAACGCCTCGGCTGCTACTCGCCAGATTGCGGCGGGCGCCGTCTCATAGCCGCTTGGGCCCCTGGCCTGCAGCAACTCGCGCAACAGCGGGGGGAGTCCGCCTGGCGCGCTCGCCTTGCTCCCACCATCCTCGGGCTTCTGCGGCGAGGCGCTCATGCTGCAAGCAGCTGTCGCAGGACATAGCGCAATATGCCACCGTGGCGGAAGTACTCAGCCTCCTTGGGCGTGTCGATCCTCACCACCGCCTCGAACTCTATTTCCCCCGCTTTCACTGTGCAGGTCGTCGGCAGCTCGCCGGCGTTCATGCGATCTGCGATGCCGTCGATGTCGAACTGCTCCTGCCCGTCGATGCCAAGCGAGCTGAACGACTCACCTCGAGGGAATTGCAAGGGGAGCACTCCCATGCCCACGAGGTTCGAGCGGTGGATGCGCTCGAAGCTCTCGGCGATCACCGCTCTCACGCCGAGCAGGCTGGTGCCCTTCGCGGCCCAATCGCGCGAGGAGCCCGAGCCGTACTCCTTGCCCCCGAGCACCACCAGCGGCACGCCTTCCTGCTGGTAGCTCGTGGAGGCGTCATAAATGGACATCTGCTCGCCGTCCTTGACCGTCATGCCTCCTTCGGTGCCCGGCGCAAGCTGATTGCGCAGGCGGATGTTGGCGAACGTGCCGCGAATCATCACCTCGTGATTGCCGCGCCTGGAGCCGTAGGAGTTGAAGTCGCGCGGCGAAACCCCGTGCTCTTGGAGATAGGCGCCCGCGGGGCTGTCGCGCTTGATCGCCCCCGCCGGGGAGATGTGATCGGTGGTGACGCTGTCGCCGAGCAGGGCAAGCACGCGTGCGCCCTCAACGTCGCTGAGCGGCTCCGGCTGAGGGGGCATCCCCTCGAAGTAGGGAGGCAGGCGCACATAGGTGGAGTTTGCTTCCCACGCGAAGCGCTCCCCCGTGGGCACGTCCAGCCCACGCCAGCGCTCGTCGCCGTCGAACACCTCCTCATAGCTCGAGCGGAACATGTCCGACTGCACCGCCTGCTCGATGGTGCGGGCGATCTCCTGTGCGGAGGGCCAGATGTCGTGCAGGTACACGTCTGCGCCGCCGTCGTCTTGGCCGAGCGGGTCGTTCAGCAAATCGATGTCCATGGTGCCAGCCAGCGCATATGCCACCACCAGCGGTGGCGAGGCGAGGTAGTTCATCTTCACGTCCGGGTTGATGCGCCCCTCGAAGTTGCGGTTGCCCGACAGCACTGAGACGGCGGCTAGATCATCGCGCTGAACAGCCTCGGAGATCTCCTGCGGCAGCGGTCCCGAGTTGCCGATGCAGGTGGTGCAGCCGTAGCCCACGAGATTGAAGCCGAGCCGCTCGAGCGACTCCGTGAGAGCTGCCTTGTCGAGATACTCGGTCACCACCTTCGATCCCGGCGCAAGCGACGTCTTCACCCACGGCTTACTCTTCAGGCCGCGAGCCAAGGCGTTGCGCGCAAGGATGCCCGCGCCAATCATCACCGAGGGGTTGGAGGTGTTTGTGCAGCTCGTGATGGCAGCAATCACCACGTGGCCGTGCTCGAGCGTGACGTGCTCGCCGCTTGCAAGCGTGACCGCCGTTGCGCCGGTTGCACGGGCCGGTGAGGCCACGCCGCCGCTTGCGCTCTCCCCCTCGCTGCTGCTGCCGGCGCCGGCGCTCTCCC
>JBAPMC010000446.1:0-6224 GCA_049278415.1 Solirubrobacteraceae bacterium | reverse complement strand
CGGAGAGTCTGCTGGAGGGCGCCGGCGGCGGTTCTCCGCGCGTGATTGCAATCGGCGAGGTGCTTGACGTTCCAGGCTCCGCGGGTCGTCGCCCGCGCGCCCTGCCGGTGGACGTGGCGCGCATGCTCGAGGAGCTTTTGGGCAGGACGCCGCTTGACTTCGTGCACGTACACGAGCCGTTCGCCCCAAGCGCCTCGAGCACGGCGCTGCGCTACTCGCGCGCGCTGAACGTGGGCTCCTTCCACGCCCCCACCGAGCGGCTGCTCTCGACGATGCTGGCACGTCGCTTCGTGGAGAGCTTCTTCGGACGCCTGGATGCACGCATCGCAAGCCTGCCTGAGACGGCGGAGCTGATGCAGCGCCACTTTCCAGGCGAGTACCGCACCCTCGAGACGCCGGTAGCTGCTCCACCAGACGCAGATGGTGGGATCGAGGCGGTAGAGAATGGGGATGGAGCGGCGTTCCCGCGAGATGACTGGGATCGCACCATCACGGAGGTGGAGTCGATCTACCGCGAGCTGGCCGCACGCCGTCATGACAGCGGGGCGGATGAGACCCTGCGCCGGCGCCTGCTACGGCGCCGGCTGATCGACGTGGATCTGCACATGCACACCGACCACTCAGGCGACTGCGAAACGCCGGTTGAGGTGCTGCTTGCAACCGCGCGCGAAGAGGGGCTCGGGGCGATTGCCGTTACCGACCACAACGAGATCTCCGGAGCGCTCGAGGCACGTGAGAAGGCGAAGGCGGCAGGCGTGAAGGTGATCGTTGGCGAGGAGGTCAAGACAGCCGAGCAGGGCGAGGTGATCGGCTTGTTCATCGAGGAGAAGATCCCGCGCGGCATGAGCATGGCGGAGACGGTGGCGGAGATCAAGCGCCAAGGCGGGCTCGTGTACGTGCCTCACCCCTTCGACCGCATGCACTCCGTGCCCGACTACGAGCACCTGCTGGGCATCCTTGACGACGTGGACGCAATCGAGGTGTTCAACCCGCGTGTGGCGATCGGCGCGTTCAACGAGGAGGCGGTGCGCTTCGCCGCCAAGTACAGGATCGTGGCGGGCGCTGGCTCTGACTCGCACGTGGCACAGGGCCTCGGCTCGGTGCGCATCCGCATGCGCGACTTCGACGGGCCGCAAGAGTTCCTGCAGTCGTTGAGCGACGCGGAGATCATGACCAAGCCCTCGAGCCTGATCTACGTGCAGGCGCTGAAGTTCCTGCAGACGAAGGCGACCCCCGCGGCAGCCCGCCGCGCTTCGCGCGAGCGACGCGTACGCAGAGCCACACGAGGTGGGGAGGGCAGATCGTGATCTCCATGAGGCTCCGCCGTGGTCGAGGGTCGAGCGTGGCCAGGACGCAGGGAGTGAAGTGTGCTTTGCACACGAACGACCGAGGACGCCGCCACGCGAAGTGCCATCGACCACGGCGGCGGCGCAAGTAGCGATGCACCAGCAAGGACAACCGGAGCTGCCGTCTAATCCATCCGCGTCCATGCCTGCTACCGACGACGAGATCCGCGAGAAGTACCTTGAGCGGGCAATTAGGGAGCTCAACTCGCTCACGCGCGAGCTGCAGAGCTGTCCGCACTGCCCGCGCGGCCACTTGATGCCGGTGCTCGGCTCCGGCCACCCGCAGGCGGACATCATGCTGCTGAAGCATTCCCCGCTCCCCTCCGAGGTGGAGGAGGGCGTTGCCTTCTACGGACGTTCAGGCGGCGCGCTGATGAAGTCGTTCAAGCGCCTCTCGATAGACCCGCTGACCGTATACGGCACGCTGTGCGTGAAGTGCCCGCTCGGCGACGCCTCGCTCGCCGACCCCGAGTGCGTGGCAAGGGTGGTGCAGGAGATAGCGATTGTGCAGCCGCGCATCGTGGTGACGATGGGCCCGGAGGCGCTTGCGGCACTAAACGACCTCGACATCCCGCTCGCGCAGAAGCTCGAGCCGCGACTCGGCGAGATCCAGCAGTTCACCCCGACGATTGATGCGCTGTACGTGCCGAACATCGACGAGTCGCTCGACGAGCAGGACTCAAAGCGCGCTTTCTGGGCAGCCTTCCGCACGCTCGGCGAGTGGCACGCCGCGCAACCGCCGTATTAGAGCGTCAGCACGATCTTGCCGAGCTTGCCGCCGGCGGCAAAGCGGTCATAGGCTGCGGCGACTTGCTCCAGCGAGAATGCCTCAGCGATGGGCACGCGCAAGATGGGAGCGCCTCCTGCGCTGCCTCCGTCAAACAGGGGCAGAACTTCACGCTCGAGCAGGCGCGCGGCGAGCGCCTTCTGCTCCAGCGGACGGGCACGCAAAGTTGAGCCGTGGATGCGGGCGCGCTTACCCATCAGCGCCAGCAGGTTCAGCTCGGCCTTGGCGCCCGCAGATACGCCGATCACGCAGATGCGACCGCCGGTGGCAAGCGCATTCATGTTCTCGGCCAGGTTCGGTGCTCCCACCAGCTCGAGGATCACGTCGAACGGGCCGTGCTCGGCAAAGCCCTCGGTGGGAATGACCTCGGCGCCGATCTCCGCCACCTGTGCGCGCAGCTCCTCACGGCGCACGGTGGCTGTTACGCGCGCTCCTGCAGCTTTTGCGAGCTGGATGGCTGCCGTGCCGACCCCACCGGCGCCCCCGTGCACGAGCAGGTGCTCGCCTGGACGCAACTCCCCTTGCGTGAAGATTGCATCGTGGGCCGTTGTGAAAACCTCTGGCAGCCCGCCCGCCTCGGTCCAGTTGAGCGCCTCAGGGACAGGCATCAGCTGGCGCTCGTGCACCACCGCAAGCTCTGCCTGACCGCCACCGCCGACGATCGCCATCACACGATCTCCGACCGCAAAGCGCTCTGCTCCAGCACCAAGCGCCTGCACCTCGCCCGCGAGCTCCAGGCCGGGAATGTCCTGCGGCGAGCCGGGAGGCGCCGGGTATAGACCACGGCGCTGCATCATGTCGGCTCCGTTGAGCCCAGCGGCGTGAACCCGCACGAGCACCTCGCCGGCACTTGGCACGGGGTCGGGGTGCTGCTCGAGCAGAACCTCCCCGTCACGGATAGTGGCAGCGCGCATGGTGCCGAAGACTACCCGCGTTCCAGCAACGCAACGCACTCGATATGCGGCGTCTGGGGGAACATGTCAACCGGACGCACCTTCACCAGGCGCCAGCCCGCCTCGACGAGCTGGGCCGCGTTGGGAGCGAGCGTTGTGGGGTTACAAGAGACGTACACGATGCGCTTGGGCGAGGCGTCGATGATGCGGCGCACCACCTTCTGTGAGAGGCCCGCGCGTGGCGGGTCGACCACGACGACATCGGGCTTACCGGCGCGCTCGATCAGCTCGGGTAGTGCCAGGCGTGCGTCGCCGGCGAAGAAGTGGGCGCTCGTAACGTCGTTGCGCTTAGCGGCGGCGATTGCATCGACGACGGCTTGTTCGACGATCTCGATGCCCCACAGCTCTCCAGCCTTGGGGGCAAGTGTCAGCGCAATGGTGCCGAGACCGCAGTAGAGGTCATACACACGCTCCCAACCCTCCAAAGCGGCGTAGTCGGCGACAATGCCGTACAGCAGCTCAGCCATCTCAGTGTTGGTTTGAAAGAACGCTTCTGAGGAGATGCGCAAATCAAGTTCGCCGAGGCGCTCGGAGAGCTCCGCATCGCCCCATACGAGCTCGGTCTCACCGCCCATGGTTGTCTCCGCAAGCGATGCGGAGCGCGTCCACAGCACGCCGCTGAGCGTCTCCTCGCCCAGCTCGGCAACGAGCGCGGCGGCAAGCGAAGGGACGTCAAGCTCACCATCTGTGGTGACGAGGCGAACTTGGAGCGTCCCGCTGTGGCGCCCTTCACGAACCACGAGGTTGCGCAACAGCGGCACGTCTGAAGTGACGCTCTCACGGTGACGATCCCAAGCGCGTAGCCCATGTTCGCTAGCCCACCGGAACGCCACCTCCCGGGCCCTGTTGCCTACCTCCGAAGCCAGTAGGCAGTCCTCAATCGGGTCGACTCGCTTCCAACCACCGGGCGCATGGAACCCGCACACAAGAGTGCCGTTCTCGTCTTGACCAAACGAGTACTCGAGCTTGTTGCGATAGCGCCACTGCGCGACCGCGGGCACGATCTCCTCAAGCTGGAAACCGTCGAGCCGTCCGATCCGTTGCAAGGCGTCCTGCACCTGCTCGTGCTTGATTTGCAGTTGGCGCTCATATGGGAGCACCTGCCAGGCCACGCCGGGATGGTTGGCGGTTGGCGGGATTCGCTCTGGGCTGGGCGTGAGGATCTCAACCGTGCGGGCGTGGGCGTAGTTGCGCTTGCGCTTGATCACGGTGGCACGCACTCGATCGCCAGGGATGGCGCCTGAGACGAACACGACGTAGCCCGCCGCCTGTGCCCCGGATGGGGTATCGCCATAGCGCGCCACGCCCTCGCCACCGTGGGCGAGCGAGCTAATTTCAAGCTCCACCTCCTGTCCACGCTCAGGGCGAGCAGGACGGGCCTGGGGATCAGTCTCGCCAGTGAGGTTCTGATCGAGCGCGTTGACCGCGAGCTTGCGGTCGCTGTCCAAGCGAGCGGTCATGCCGGTGAGGAATCGATGAGCAGCTCGAGTAGCGCCTTCTGCGCGTGGCGACGGTTCTCGGCCTGATCCCAGATGCGCTGACGAGGGCCGTAGAGCACCTCGGCTGTGATCTCCTCACCCGGATGGGCGGGCAGGCAGTGCAGGGCGATGGCGCCTGGGGCAGCCGTGTCGAGCAGGGCGTCGTCGATGCGGTAGGGCGCGAGGGCGGCGCGGCGCTGCTCAGCCGTGGCCTCATCACCCATGCTGACCCACACGTCGCCGTAGAGCACCTGCGCACCCGCAGCCGCCTCATGGGCGTCCCGATAGAGCGTCAGCGAGCCCTCGGCAGCGGGCGGCAGCGAGAGGTCATCCTCGAGCGAGTAGCCGGGGGGAGAAGCGATGGCGATGTCCATGCCTGCGAGCGCTCCAAGCACAGCGAGCGAGCGCGCCACATTCGTGCCGTCGCCCACGTAAGCCAAGCGCAGCCCGGCGAGCTCGCCAAACGTCTCGCGTACGGTCATCAGGTCGGCAAGCGCCTGGCAGGGGTGGTGCAAGGCGGTGAGCATGTTGAAGACAGGGATCTGCGCGTGCTCGGCAAGCTCTGCAAGCAGCGCATCGGGACCGGTGCGCATGCCCACAGCAGCCACTTGACGTGAGAGCACGAGCGCGGTGTCGCGCGCGGACTCTCCGCGTGCGAGCTGCGTCTCCCCTGAGCGCAGCACCACGGGGTGGCCGCCAAGCTCGTAAACGCCCATCTCAAAGGACACGCGCGTGCGCGTGGAGGGCTTCTCGAAGATCAGCGCCACGCCACGTCCGGCGAGCGCGCGCGAGGACAGCGGTGCGGCCTTCAGCTCGATGGCGCGATTTAGCAGCGCTGCGAGCTCTGCGGCGCTGAGCTCGGCGCCCGTGAGGAAGTGGCGTGGGTGCATGGGACGGATGAGTTTAGGGCCCATGCTCTCCCTTCCAGTGGCGCCGTGTGCTCTTACCGTGCCCGGTCTCAGCTGGAGTGCCCGCGCGTGGGTCTCCCACCCTCGACTACGCTGAGCCTCGAGACTTTCGAGAAAGGACCGTCGATGAAGAGAGCCGTGCCTGTCCTTGCTGCCTGCGCAGCGCTTGTTTTTGCTGCCGGCTGCGGGTCGAGCAAATCGAGTGCCACCACCAACGCGACCACTGCCGCAAGCACAACCGGGACCGTGAAAGGTGGCTTGACCACTAACGCCAAAATTAACTATGCAAGCCCACCCGCCAACGCCGCTGTGCAGAGCGGCCTCGTGAAGATCAACTATCACGAAATCTCGATCGAACCGGACACGTTGAAGGTCAAGGTCGGGAGCACCATCGAGTGGACCAACGAGGACTCGGTCGAACACAATGTGACCTCCGCCTCAGGTCCTTCAAAATTCGCCTCGAAAAACTTTGGCGAAGGCGGCACCTTTGAGATCAGAGCGAACAAACCGGGCGTGATCCACTACCGCTGCACGCTGCACCCCGCAACGATGAACGGAACCATCGAAGTAGTTAGCTGAGCCACCGACCCGTGGAGCCCTCTTCCTCCGTATGGAGGAAGAGGATCGTTGAGTGAAGCTTTCCTCTCCGCTCCCTCCCCAGCTGGGGAGGAGAGTTAGGCGGGGGACGAAAAGTCCGCCAGCCCCTCGTGGGGGGTTGAGGCGGTGGCGTAGGTGCGCCGCGGGATGCGTCC
>JBAPMC010000445.1:0-5081 GCA_049278415.1 Solirubrobacteraceae bacterium | reverse complement strand
TCAGTGGGAGAGCGCTCGCTTCACACGCGAGAGGTCGCAGGTTCGAAACCCGCCGCGTCCATCCTCCGTTTCGCCTGTATTCAAGCCAATCTCCGATGACGACGAACCACTCCGAGGGGCCCAAATCGCTCGGTAGGCCAAACGAATACAGCCGTGAGAAAGGGAAGTTGCTCTCATGACAAGGCTTACTCAGGACGAGCGAGAGCTCTTGCATCACGCCGGGAAGCGGTGATTTGCCGTGAGCAACCTAGAGGAGATTTTTGTCAGCCTGCTCAACGAAGCAGTAGACGTTTGGCGCCCCGTTCAGGCTGAACCTCTTCACGACAACGTCTACAGGATCATCGATCAGCCATACAACCGTGAGATCGAGACGTGGCAATTTGAGCCCGGTGACGAAGTAGTGTGCGAGCTGACCGAGTCGAGCGATGGACAAATCCGCGCGGCGACGCGACGCGCTGACTGAGCCTGAGCGACGGCTCTTTCCTCGTGCAAGCCTGATCAGCGTTCAGAGCACCGGCGCCGCGGCGCTCAAGCTGACATGCACGGGCACCGCAACTTGCGCCGGCAACTTGACGCTCACGGCCAAGAGCACCACCAAGAAGGGCAAAAAGAAGAAAACGAAGACCACGAGCATCGGGACTGCCAGCTTCTCGATCCCAGCGGGTCAGACCGCGACCTAAAGCTCATGCTCAACGGCGCGGGCAAAAGGCTCTTTAAGGCCGCTCACGGGCATCTCAGCGCAAGCCTCATAATCGTAAAGTCCTCACCCAGTCCAGCGCAAACAAATTCCGACAGCGTCCATCTCTCACAGCAGAAGGCGAAGAAAAAGAAGAAATAGCCTAGCTGTCCGCAATCGGAGGGCGCACACCTCGATCGGGGGTGGCACTCTCCGACGGGGGCCCGGTAGCTCCGGGGAGAAGCTCAGCGCATTGGGCCTCCCACAGATCGACGGTGTCGTGCAGTCCCCGCCTATCGGCATCTCTGACGAGATCGACGCCGCTCTCCCGCACTGTGCCCATCTGCACACGACCTCCTATGCCTTCTACATTAGTTTCGATCGTGTCCCGAAGCACCTTCAACGCCACGATCTTGGCTTGCTCAAGAGTGAGAGCGGCTGCATCGATATACCGCATTGAGCCAACCGCGAAGCTCGCGCCATCAATTCCAAGCTGTATGCCACCGAAAGCCCATGTCCCCACCCACTCACCGGCTCCACCACTCAGGAGGTGAAGTGCAACGGACTTGCCTTCTTGCCGGGACCACCACGCCACGAGGAATTCGACGTGGTCACTACGTCCTTCAATGCTCGGATCAGCCCGCAGATCCTTGATCATCGCGTACAGACGAGTCTTGATTTCAAGACGATCGTCGGCTGGTGCCAGTCCGTCGGCGCGGGCGAAGCGTAGAGCGAAGCTCTGTGCTGCATCCTGTGATCCAGCCCACGCGAGCAGGAACCCCGGGCGAACTTCATACACCTTCTGCGTAGAGCGCGCAAGGCGATGACCTCGTACGCCGCGCGTCTCCTGACTGTCAGAGCCGAGAATGACGCCATCGCAGCATCGAAGGGCGACTATGAGAGTCATCTCATAGTCGCTATCTCGAGTGCGGGCTGGAGAGAATCGAGCAACTAACCATCACAAAACCGATCCTTTGAATCCATCTAGGATTCGAGATCAGACGGGATCAGCGGAAGATCGAGTTGACCGCAAACTCGGGGTACTCCGCGTAAACGTTCTCCAACAACTCACCGAATCCGACGCTGGCGACGTCCTGCTTGATCTGGAAGAGCTCGCGCGCAGCATCAAGGACTTGCTCCTTCTCCGCCTGTTGTAGAAGTCGCTGCCCTTCCCGAAATGTGATCTTGCTGGGCCTATAACGCGACCAGCGCTTCCCAGGCACCGATACACGCTCAAGTAGTCCCTTATCCACAAACGTGTCGAGATCCTTATAGATCCCAGGACTCATCGGACCGTAGTCGTAAGGCTTGAACGTGTACTTCGCACGAGAAGGCAGACGTGCTCTTCTAGCGAACAAGAAAAGCCCCTTCTGGAAGCGAATCGGGTCGAGTCCATCGGGCGCACCCTCATAAGCAGCGAAAAGCAGCAACCAGTCACGCCGATCCATCACAGGACTCCCGAAGCGAACACGGCAACGCCTCCAGATAAAGGTCGCCCACGCACTACGCAAGCTTGGCGTTGATATCGGACGGAAGTCCAAAAACATGGGAACACATGTTCGCATATGTGTCGGAGGTGCTGGCTAAAGGCAACCAGGATCTTGGTCTGTCCGCTATGAGAGCCACATATTTGACGGTATCGCAGCATTTGGGTCGGGGACAGGCCGCGGTGGCGCGAGAAGCTCTCAAGCGTCGGGGCTCCACGCTCGATACGAAGCTCATGAAGGACGATCGACGGCCGCCCGACGGGAGCGCAGCCTTTGGACACGTAGCTGCACGGGTTCCGTGGTGGATTAGCAAGCAAGCCCGGCTCTCAGCGCTGCTTGCGTGTCTAGGGCTGGCGGTACTTGGGCTGGCTATATCCAGCACCAACATCTTCTCTGGGAACAACGCGGTCTTGGCGAGCTTCCCCGCCGGTTGCCCTCCCGCCGTGGCGCCGGTCGTCAACGTTCGCCTTGGCCAGCTTGCGCAGTTGCGTGCGAGCCTGCTCCCAACAATCGTGCCACTCGGAGGGCGTCGCTACGCCGCAGGGATAGTCACTCCCGACAGCATGTGGTCCGATGACCCACCCCAAAAGCTCATCCTGTCTCGCTCGGCTAGTGGTGGATGGCCCGCAGCCTATGAGGTTCGCCAGTGGGCAGGCGATGGAGACGATGTGGCCGCCGACGTATTCCTGTTTGCCGGACCTGCTCAGGCGCACGGCTTCTTCGACCAGGCCTCTAGCGCCAGCTGCCATCACGCAGGCATCCAGCCACCGACGTCCCAGCCTCCACAGGCGCGCAATCTGGTCTGGATCAATCCTGACGGCTTTAGCCAGGCCGACGTGTTCCTGGTTCGCGGCCCGCGTGTCTATCGGATCGCCGACGTGCGCCCGCAACATCCTGGAGTCCAATCAATAGCCGTACAGCGTGCGGGGGTGTCAACGGTCGATGCTCTTGCTTGCGCTATTCCAGGGGCGCGATGCAACCGAACGGCAGCGCTCCCTGCTCCAGATCCGAGACGATAAGGTTTGTGCAGCTTTGCGCTTGCCGGCCTCCGGAGGCCCTGCGCCTCTGTAGCTGGAGTTCGCCAGCAATCGCCTCGTTGAGTCAGACCACCTGGTCTGTATAGATAAGGAGGACGTGCACATGCTTGGATCTCGACTTTCTGGAACGAGTCGCATGCTGTCTCACCTGCTGGTGACAGGCGCACTCGTGGCTAGCATCGTGGCGCTGAGTGCGAGTTCGGCTGCAGCGGATGGACCGCCCGGCCATCACGGCGACTGGCAGCGCGGCAAATCATCCCATCGACCGCCGAGCCGAGCCAATACCTGCACCGGCACTCCAGAAGCACCCGGCGTGCTCGCCGGTGTCTACTTTGGCAACGTGTCAATCGAAGGCTTCTGCGAGGTCAATGCAGGGCAGGCTCACATCCTTGGCAACCTGACCGCCCGTCCCGGCTCTGTTTTGCTGGCGGCGTTTGGACTCGACGACCAAGCCGGCAGCGGCAGCTCCAGCTTGACGGTGGCTGGAGATCTCCGCGTGCAGAGCGGTGCAACGGCGCTGCTCGGCTGCGATCCCGAACACTTCGCCTGCATCGACGACCCCGAACCGGAACACGCAACGCTCTCAAGCCAGGACCGAATATTCGGCAGCCTGCGCGAGCAGCAGCCACTCGGCGTGGTGGTGCACAACAGCGTCATCCTCGGAAACCTCAGCGAGAGTGGCGGAGGCGGAGGCGAGACCTGTGAACCCAGCGGAGTCTTCGCAACCTTCGGAAGTCCCGTATACAGCGATTATGAGGACACCACCGTCGGCGGCAACCTCAACGTAAGCGAAGTGACGTCTTGCTGGATGGGAGTGATACGCGATCACGTGGGTGGCAACGTACGCATAATCGACAACCAGCTGGCCGATCCCGACGCGATCGAGATCCTCTCCAACCAGATCGCGGGCAATCTGAAATGCCTGCAGAACAGCCAGACCTGGGATAGCAGTGACGAGACAGAAGCCCCTTATCCACGCGCGCCTGGGCCCAACACGGTAGGCGGACGGCGAACTGGGCAATGTGTCCTTGCCAGTCCAGCCACCGAAGGTGGCCCGCTTGGTCCAGGCGCCTTCTAGGCTCGCTTGAAGATCTGGGTCCCGGAGACGTTCTTGGCTCCGGGACCCAGCCTGTACACATCAGCCGACAGCAACAGGCGCTGACCGATCACCCAAATCCTCACCGGCAGGCGAGCTCAAGCGAGCAGCCAGCGGAAGCGCGAGCAGCGACACCGCGCCCATCGCCAAGAACGCAGCCAGTGAGTGATGTACCAGCACCTGCACAATCAGCGCAACTACTAGACCGCCAAGGTTGCCCGCCATCCAAACTATCGCCCCTGCCGTACCCGCGGACGGGCCGGCAAGACGCTCCGCAGCCGTGAGAATGATCGGCAGCGCCGGGAGCAACAACAGGCCCATAGCCACAACCAGCGCGACCTGCCCACCAAGCCACGGAACTACACCGAGCCCAACGCAGCCAACGCAGCCCGTTATCGCCGCTGCCCTCATGAAGCTCCGCTCCGCACCTCGGCGTGCAACAAGTGGCGGCAACACCGCGCAGCCAACCACCCCGGCGATCACCATCACCACCAGCAAGGCGCCCGCCTCGGTTTCCGACACGCCGGAGGGAGCCAGCAGCGTCTGCAACCAGGTGGCAAGCGCCACGAAGATTCCGAAGCCCACGAACACCAGCCCGCACAGCGTGCGCATCGGCTCGAGCGCCCAAAGAGATCGCACCGCGCTTCCCTCGATTGCTGCATGCTCCGTGCTCTCCCTACCAGGGCGACGCAGCACAAAAGCCAGTGCAATCGCCGGTATCACAGCCAAGACAGCCTCAACCACGAGCAGTCGCTCGATATGCCCATGACCGCCCAGAGTGGGCC
>JBAPMC010000444.1:0-18087 GCA_049278415.1 Solirubrobacteraceae bacterium | reverse complement strand
GCACTCCCACAGTGCTCATCTTCCGCTACCTCCTTGGCCGATCAACGTTTCAACCTCTAGTTGACAGACTAGCAGATCTGTAAACCTTTATTACGAAAGATGGGTTTGTGTCGGTCAGCTGTGATCGGCGACCTTCAGCACCAGCTTGCCCACGTTCTCGCCGGCGAACAGCTTTAGAAGCGCCTCCGGAAAGCTCTCAAAGCCCTCCACCACGTCCTCGCGCGCAACGAGCCGCCCGTCGCTGATCCAGCCGGCCATCTCACGCACCGCCTCGGGGGCGCGACCCATGTAGTCCACCACCACGAAGCCCTCCATACGGGCGCGGTTGACAAGCAGCGACATGTAGTTGGACGGGCCCTTCACCGAGTCGAGGTTGTTGTACTGAGAGATCGCCCCACAAAGCGCCACACGTGCTTTGAGCGCCAGACGGGCCAGCACCGCGTCGAGGATCTCGCCGCCAACGTTGTCGAAGTACACGTCCACACCCTCGGGACAGTGCTCGCGCAGCGCAACGTTCACGTCCTCGTTCTTGTAGTCGATGGCTGCGTCGAATCCGAGCTCATCGACGATCCATTTGCACTTCTCAGGTCCTCCGGCGATGCCAACCACGCGGCAGCCCTTCAGTTTTGCGATCTGCCCCACCACGCTGCCGACAGCGCCGGCGGCCCCTGAGACGACAACGGTCTCGCCCTCTTTCGGAGCGCCAACCTCGAGCAAGCCGAAGTAAGCAGTCACGCCAGGCATCCCGAGCGCCCCCAAGTAGGTCGGCAGTGCGACAGTCTCTGTGTCCACCTTGAAGACCTCGTTCTCATTGCAGGCCGCGTACTCCTGCACGCCGAGCCAGCCCGACACGTGGTCGCCGGAGGCGAGCTTCTCGCTTTTGGACTCAACCACCACACCCACCGTCCCGGCGCGCATCACTTCGCCGATCTGCACGGGCGGAACATAGGAGCGGCCCTCGTTCATCCAACCGCGCATAGCGGGATCGAGCGACACGTACAGGATCTTCACGAGCACCTGACCGTCAGCAAGCTCCGGCAGGGACTCCTCGACGTAGTCGAAATCCTCGCGCCTAACCATGCCCTGCGGGCGGGCAGCGAGACGGAACTGGTGGTTGACGGCATCCATTGCGGCTTCTCCTCGGTTCGGGACGGAATCGTTACTGTACGCTCGCGCCGATGGACTTCGCCCACTCCGCCCACACTCGCGAGCTGCTCGAGCGTCTCACAGCCTTCCAGGAGAGCGAGGTTGGGCCGCGCGAGGAGCCCTATCACCGCGAGCTGCTCTCGCGTAAAGATCCGTGGGTCGTGCTGCCGGCTATAGAGGAGCTGAAGGGACTCGCCAGGCAAGAAGGACTGTGGAACCTGTTCCTGCCCGACGGCACACGGGGAGCGGGCCTCTCAAACGTCGAGTACGCCCCGCTGGCTGAGCGCATGGGCCGCTCGCTGATCACAGCCGAGGTGTGCAACTGCAACGCACCCGACACGGGCAACATGGAGGTGCTGTGGCACTTTGGCTCTGAGGAGCAGAAGCAGCGCTGGCTCGAGCCGTTGCTGGACGGGAGCATCCGCTCTGCGTTCTGCATGACCGAGCCCGAGGTGGCCTCCTCAGACGCCACCAACATGCAAGCCACCGCTGTGCTGGTGGGCGAGGAAGTAGTGGTGAACGGTCGCAAGTGGTGGAGCACCGGCGTGGGTCACCCCAACTGCGAGGCAATCATCTTCATGGGCCTCACCGACCCACAGGCCGACCGCTACCACCAGCATTCGATGGTGCTCGTGCCAATGGACACTCCCGGCGTGAAGGTCGAGCGGATGCTCGAGGCGATGGGCTTCCTCGACGCTCCCGGCGGCCACGGCGAAGTGTCGTTCACCGACGTGAGGCTGCCCGCCTCGGCCATCATCGGAGGGGCAGGGCAGGCGTTCGCCATCGCCCAGGCGCGGCTCGGACCTGGCCGTATCCACCACTGCATGCGTCTGATCGGCTTGGCGGAGCTCGCGCTCGAGCTGGGTTGCAGGCGCGCGAGCGAGCGTGTGGCGTTTGGCAAGCCAATCGCAAACCTCGGCGGCAACCGCGAGCGAATCGCCGACGCACGCATCGCAATCGAGCAGGCACGCCTGCACGTGCTGCACGCGGCGTGGCTCCTCGACCAGAAGGCGCCCGAGGCGATCGGGACAGTCTCGCAGATCAAGGTTGCGGTGCCGAACATGACTCAGGCGGTGGTGGACATGGCGATGCAGCTGCACGGTGGCGCAGGCATGTCCAACGACCTGCCGCTCGCCGGCGCTTGGACGGCTGCGCGCGCACTGCGTCTGGCGGACGGTCCCGACGAGGTCCACCGTGGTGTCGTGGCGCGCCTCGAGCTGGCGCGCTATGGCAAGGGGAAGTGGTCGTCGTAGCGGACGCAGAGACCGTCCGCGAAGAGGACGCCTTCGATGTCGAGGCGGTCGACGCCTGGCTGCGCGAGCATCCCTCCGCCCAAGGCGAGATGACGCGGCTGAGCGGGCTGCCCACGGTGCGTCAGTTTCGAGGCGGCGCCTCCAATCTGACCTACCAGCTCAGCTATCCGGAGCGGGATCTGATCCTGCGCCGCCCACCACCCGGCACAAAGGCGGCCTCGGCACACGACATGGTGCGCGAGTTCCGCATCCAGGAAGCCATCGCGCCAGCATACCCCTACGTGCCAAAGATGGTTGCGCTCTGCCAGGAGGACTTCGTGATCGGTGGGGACTTCTATGTGATGGAGCGCGTCGCGGGGACGATCCTACGCACACGCATCCCACCCGAGCTGGGCCTCGACGAGCGTTCAACCCGGGGGCTGTGCGAGTCGGCCATCGACCGACTAGTGGAGCTGCACCAGGTTGATCCGGTCCACGCCGGAGTCGCGGACATCGGCAAGGGCGAGGGCTATGTGCGCCGGCAGGTGGAGGGTTGGTCTGCCCGATTCAGAGCCGCCCATACGTGGAACGTGCCGAGTTTCGAGCGCGTGATGCACTGGCTTGCAGAGCGTCAACCCCAGGACGTGGCAAGCAGGGTGGTGCACAACGACTACCGCTTCGACAACCTCGTGCTCGCACCCGGGAGCCCACAGCGAATCGTGGGAGTGCTCGACTGGGAGCTTGCCACCGTCGGTGATCCGCTGATGGACCTCGGTGGAGCTCTCGCCTACTGGGTGCAAGCCGACGACGACCGGCTGATGCGCACCCTGCGCCGCCAGCCAACCGACGCTCCGGGGATGCTCACACGTCGAGAGGTCGTGGAGCGCTACTGCGAGCGCACGGGACTGCAGGTGGAGGACTGGGTGTTCTATGAAGTGTTCGGCCTGTTCCGGCTTGCCACCATCGTCCAGCAGATCTACAGGCGCTACCACCTGCGCGAGACGCGCAACCGCGCTTTCCGCCACTTCTGGCTGGCGGTGCGCTATCTCGACCGTCGCTGTCTGGGGATCATCCGCCACAACCGAAACGTCTGACACCACCGCTATCGCAGTGAGGCAAAGGCCTCGAACAACGGCGGGTACCTGCTCGTTGCCGGAGATTGCGCTGCCATCACAGTCGGATCCTCGCGCTGATCGTGGCGACCACGTGGGTAGGCAACTGGCGCTCAGGGTAATCAGGCAGCATCTCGAACGAGACCGTCAACAGGAACGTCCTTGTCACGGGGGCCACCGGCTTCATCGGTGGCGGCTTGGCGCGTGCGCTTGCGGGCTCAGGGACTCGCGTGCGCTGCCTTGTGCGCAACGCCGGTCGTGCGGAGCATCTCAGAGCCGCGGGCTGCGAGGTAGTCGAGGGCGACGTCGTGCAAGCGGGCACACTGAAGGGAGTCGGGCGCGACGTCGATGTCGCCTACTACCTGATCCATGCGATGGCCGGCGGGGACGGCTTCCAACAGCGTGAGCAGGACGGTGCGCGCAACTTCGCTCAGATGGCCTCCCGTGAAGGGATCGGACGTGTGATCTATCTCGGCGGCCTTGGCGACCAGAGCGTCTCAAAGCATCTCCTCAGCCGCCACGAAACGGCGCTGGCGCTTGCCGAGCACGGTCCGCCGCTCACCTATTTCCGCGCCGCCATGGTGGTTGGCGCCGACAGCGAGTCCTACCGCACGCTGCGCTATCTGGTGCAGAGACTGCCTGTGATGATCGCGCCTGCCTGGCTGCGCACGAAGACCCAGCCGATCGGCATCGATGACGTGATCGAGTACCTGCGCAGCGCTCCCAAGGTACCGCAATCAAGCGGACGGGAAGTGCAAATCGGCGGACCGGACGTGCTCTCCTACGGAGATATGCTCGACCGGATGGCGCGTGCGATGGGAGAGCGGCCGCGCCTGATGGTCCCGGTGCCGCTAATCACTCCGTGGCTGTCCTCTTTGTGGATCGGGCTTGTAACGCCGGTCGACACGAACGTCGCCCGCCCGCTTGTGGAGGGACTGAAGACCGCAACCGTCGTTACAGACGCGAGTGGCGCCGAGCCTTTTGGAATCGCACCGGCCCCGTTTGACGAGACGTTGCAACGTGCGCTGGCGCAGGAGAGGTCTTCTATGCGCTGAGCAGGCGGGCGTCCGCCTGAGTCCAGGCAGCCACCGCCACTGCAGCGGAGACGAGCAGCACCGACGGCCAAGCGCCAATCGCCAGCGCAAGCACGTGAGAGATGACGAACGCGCCGAGACCGACGCAGGCGAGGATCACCGCGGTTCGCGCGCCATGACGGCGGCGCCACGCCTGGATGCACCACAGGCCACCGATAGCAAGGACGACGCCCCCGAGCGGGCGCGAGCCCGTGCTCACCGCCACCGCGTAGCCGACAATCAGGGTGGCGGCTGCCACCGGAGCTGTGGGAGTGAGCCGCACTCATGGCAGCGTAGCCGCTGCTTGCAACCACAAACTTGTGAGGGCTTGAGCCAGCGACGCCTAGCCCGTCGAGGCAATGAGGCAATCGGGTTTTAGGCGACGGGCCTGCGAACGTTCTCCTCGAAGAACGCGAGCATCCGCTGCCAGCCGTCGACTGAAGCTGCGGCGTCCGGACCGACGGCCATCGGCGACGGCAGCCGGGCGAGCCAACCCTGCCAGCCCTCGTACTGGGAGAAGAACGAGTGGCCGGCATCGCCATAGGTTTGGATGTCGTGCGTCACACCAAGAGCGCTCAGGTGCGCCTCCAGGCGCTCGGCCATGTTGCGCCCGAAGAGTCGATCACGGCCGCCAAAGCTCGCAACAACCGGACAGGCCCCGTCTAGCCTCGAGCGGCTCTTGGGCACATCGCCATAGTTGACCGCCGCGGCGCGGAAGCCTGGCTTGGTGGCGGCGATCAACGCAAAGCCGCCACCGAGGCAGAAGCCGGCGACGGCAATCCGATCGGCATCGACATCCGGGCGGTCCGCAAGTGCAGCGCGTGCGGCGAGGATGTCGGCGATCTCGCGATCGATGGAGCCTCTGACCATGTCGGTCATCACGCGGCTCAGGCATGCGATCCGCGAGCCGTGCGAGAAAAGGTTCGGCACAAGCGCCGCATAGCCCTCCTCAGCGAAACGGGCGGCAATTCGACGAATGTCGTCGTTGAGTCCAAACGACTCGTGCAGCACGAGCACGCCCGGATAGGGACCCACCTGTCTCGCCGGCTCCGCCGACCCAGCCGACTGCGGTAGGAACAGCTCAGACTTGAGCGAGCCGCCATCGGTCAGCGGTATCGCAAGCTCAGCGCCAGCGGATGACATCGCGGACACGATAGCCCTACCCCGGCGGCGGCGACACTACGCCACACTGTGGGCGATGGACTCGCTCTTCGATCCCGCTGAGACAGAAGCCGGCACAGCTGGCCCATCGGAGGGGGCGCCGCTTGCCGCCCGAGTGCGACCGACCACGCTCGAGGAGTTCGTCGGGCAAGAGCACCTGCTGAGCCCAGGCTCGGCGCTGCGCACGGCGATCGAGCAGGGCAGACCTCATTCGATGATCCTGCATGGTCCTCCCGGCAGTGGCAAGACGACGCTTGCACGAATCATCGCGGCAAGCGCAAACGCGGCATTCGAGGAGCTCAGCGCAGTAGAGGCCGGCCGCGCAGAGGTGCGGGCTGTGCTCGCACGGGCGCAGGAACGCCAGCGCAGCGAGCGCCACACGATCTTCTTCCTCGATGAGATCCACCGTTTCAACAAGGGTCAACAGGACGCGCTGCTACCCGCCGTGGAGGAAGGACTCGTGACACTGATCGGGGCCACAACCGAGAACCCTTCCTTCGAGGTCAACCGCGCGCTGCTCTCGCGCACTCGACTGTACGAGCTCTCAGAGCTCACCGAGGAGAATGTGCTCGTGCTGTTGCAGCGCGCGCTGGAGCACGGCGAGTGCGGCGAGGTGCAAGTTGACGAGGAGGCTCTGGAGATGCTCGCGGCTCGCGCAAGCGGCGACGCACGCACTGCGCTCAGCGCCCTGGAGCTCGCCTGCGAGACAGCCACCGGCAGCGTGACGGTGGAGCACGCCGAAGACGCTCTGCAACGCCGAATCGTCCACTACGACAAGGCAGCCGACAGTCACTACGACACGATCTCCGCCTGGATCAAGGCGACGCGGGGATCGGACCCCGACGCCTCGCTCTACTACCTGGCCGTGATGCTCGAGGGCGGGGAGGATCCCCGCTTCATCGCACGGCGAATGGTGATCCTGGCAAGCGAGGACATCGGCAACGCTGATCCGAACGCACTCACGATCGCAACCGGCGCCGCGGCCGCCGTCGAGCACGCCGGTCTGCCAGAGTGCCAGTTCGCGCTCGCCCAAGCCGCCATCTATCTTTCGCTTGCGCCGAAGTCAGACGCCGCCAAGCGAGCAATCGGTGCTGCCCGTGAGTTCGTGCGTGAACAGGGCGCGGCGCCGCCCCCGGTTCAATTGCGCTCCGGGGGGCGCGGCGAGGGTTACGACAATCCCCACAAGCGGCCCGGCCACCTCACACCACAGCAGCTGACGCCCGACGAGGTGATCGGCGAGCGTTTCTACACCCCCGACGATGCGGAGTCAGAGCTTGCGGCGCGGCTGGCTGAGATTCGCCGGGCACGTGGTCGCGAGGACTGAGCGCTTCACGATTTAAGCTCGTCTGCCATCTCGAGCAGCTTCGTCGTTGTGTTCCAGTTCCTTGCGGTCACTGTGACTCCAAGGCGCTTGTCGGAGAGCAACCGCGCGAGCTTTGAGCTCTGGATGCCCTTGGGATGCCATGCATAGATCTCACGACCATCGTGTACGAAACGCTCCGGTGTGACATTCACCGCCATGATCTTCTTCAGCGCCTCCGCCTCGGGCTCCGCTGAAAGGAAGCTCACCTGATAGAGCTTGAGCTGATCGGCGATATCGCCAAGAGGATTGAGGGCAACCACCGCGGCGAGCTCCTCGCGGGTGCGCACGACCACCGGGGTTTCGACGCCGAACTTACCGGCGATCTCCCGCTCGAGCTTACGCGCCAGCTGCTCCGAGGAATCATCAGCGCTGAGCACGATGTTGCCGCTCTGCACGAGCGTGCGGGCGTCGCCGTAGCCGAGACTGGCCAGAAGCTCTCGCAGGTCCCCCATCGCGATGCGATTGTGCGACCCGACGTTGATACCGCGCAGGAGGGCGACTTGGGCGCTCATGGTGAGGTCAGCGATGTGATCGCATGTGAGGATCGCGCATCCTGGAAGCTGAGCACGGAGACGCAGTCTTCCTGCTCATCGTACGTGTAGAGAATCAGCAACCAGCGCCAGGGACCGAGTGTCCATCGCAGCGGAGCCCACGGCTCATCCAACGCACGGCCCAGTCGGGGAAAGCGCTCGAGCGCGGCCAGAGAGCGCCTAACGCGAGACCTTGTATCAGCCGGCAGGCTGTGAGTGAGGATCAGTCGATCGAGATCCTCGACTGCCTCGGGGCCCAGTCTGACTTCGGACACTGACCGGTCTCACAGCTCGTCAAGCGGGATCGTCTTGCCTTGGCGAACGCTCTCCAAACCTTGCATTGCGCGCTCATACGCCCCCGGAATTCCATCGAGTATGGCGGTGATGCTGCGCGCGTCAGGATCGGCTTCTTCAATTGCCGTCGATAGCAACGAACGCGCAAGCGTCCCCTCCTGCACATGCATGCGCTCCGCAAGCCGTGACAGACGGGCGGCATGTTCCGAGTCAAGGGTCACGTTCAATCGCTGAGCTGATGGTTCCACACCCGGAGCCTACTACACCCATCGGCACGCACCGTGTAATCCCAGGTATGTGACACTGCCGCCGTGCAGGTGCAGCCGAACCCACCCAAAGTCGCAGTAGTAGGTCATGTCGAGTGGGTCGCGTTCGCGCGCGTGCCCAACATCCCGAAGGCCGGTGAGATCGTGCACGCAGAGGAACCTTTCCAGGAGCCGGCGGGCGGCGGGGCGGTCGCGGCGGTGCAGCTTGCTCGTCTGGCCGGCGAGTCCGTGCTCGTGACGGCATTGGGGAACGACGAGCATGGCCGCCAAGCGAGAGTGCGGCTGGGTGAGCTCGGCGTGCATGTGTGGGCAGCGCGACGGAGCGGGCCCACGCGCACGGGCGTCACGCTCGTGGATGACGTCCGCGAGCGCACGATCACCACGTTCGGATCGCGCCTGGAGCCGGTAATCGACGATGAGGACATCCCCTGGAGCAAGTTGGCCGAGATGGATGCCGTGTACTTCACCGCCGGCGACTTGGGCGCACTGCGGGCTGCCCGCGCGGCCCGGGTGCTCGTGGCTAACCCGCGCGCACTCGACGCGCTTGGGCGTGGGGTTGCACTGGACGCACTTGTGCTGAGCGCGGACGACGCCATCGAGTGTCGCGAGGCGGCGAGCGCTCAGGCAGAAGCGGAGCTGGTGGTGTTCACCGAAGGCGCCCACGGCGGCAGCTACCGCCACCGTGACGGCACCTCCGGCAGGTGGGAGTCTGTCTCTCCGCCCGGCGATCCCGTGGACTCCTATGGCTGCGGCGACTCGTTCGCGGCTGGACTCACCTACGGCCTCGGGGCGGGTCTCGCGGTGCCTGACGCGCTGGCCTTGGCGGCTCGCTGCGGTGCCACCTGCCTCACCGGCCGCGGGCCCTACCAGCACCAGCTGACCTGCCCGCTCTAGTAGCCGTTCTCCACGGTATTCACCAACGGCTCGCCCTGGACGTAGCGCCGCACCTGATCCCCCACGAGCGCAAACGCACGTCGTTCCGCGGCGACTGTGTCTCCAGCGAAGTGCGGCGTGATCAGGGTGCCAGGCGCATCCCAAAGTGGATGATCGGCCGGCAGCGGCTCGGGGTCGGTCACGTCGAGTGCCGCCCGTACACGCCCGGCCTGCAGCAGCTCGAGCAGCGCATCTGAGTCCACGATCGCTCCGCGAGCCGCGTTCACGAGCAGGGCTCCCGGACGCAGGCAGGCAAGCAGATCGCGGTCGAGCAGCCCACGAGTATCGGGCGTGAGCGGCAGCAGCACCACCACGATGTCCGCAAGCCCGAGCAGCGAGCGCAAATCATCGACCGAATGCACACCTGCGCGGGCGTGTCGCGCAACCCGAATCAGATTCACCTCGAGGGCGGCGAGGCGCGCCTCGACTGCCACCCCGATCGACCCATATCCCAAAATCATGACCCTGCTGCCCGCCAGCTCGCCCGAGGTGCACCACTGCCACTCGTGCCCACGCTGGAGGTCACGCAGCTCGCCCAGTCTCCTCGTGGAAGCAAGGATCGCCGCCAGCACCCACTCGGCAACCGCAATGTCACGCGTCCCACGCGCGTCGCAGAGCGTCACCCCCGAGGGAATCGGGGGCAGCCAGTCAACTCCCGCGGACAGCGTCTGAATCACGCGCAGCCTCGACATGCCTCCCAGCAGCTCGAGCACGCCAGGATTCTCTGAGCCGGGGACCAGGAGCTCCGCGTCGAGAATCGCCTTGGGAGGCTCGCCTTCACCTGGGATCAGGTTCAGAGCAACCTGCTCCGGCAGCTCCCCCATCGCATCGCGGTCCGCTCGATCGGGTATCCAAAGATTCACCTGCCGGCGAGTGTATTGCGCTTGTATGACCAAAAGCCGAGCGTTGGTGGAGTCATCCGATGTGGATGATGTGCGAACGCCTGCTGGGATGAGAGCATCTGCACCCTCCGGGCAGATTCCACTGCTTCTTGAAAACGAAAGGTCTCCATGAGCACAGCGGCACGAGCTCTGCCTCGAACCTCGGCGTCCAGCGCCCCCTACACCGATCCCGCTGACGTGCTGGTGGTGTTCGGCATCACTGGAGATCTCGCCAAGGTGATGACCTTCCATTCGCTCTACCGGCTCGAGCTGCGCGGGCTGCTCAACTGCCCGATCGTGGGCGTGGCCGCCGATGACTGGAGCGTTGAGGATCTGTGCAAGCGGGCCCACTCCTCGATCGAGGAGTGCGGAGAGACGATCGACGAGCAAGTGTTCAAGCGCTTCGCCGAGCGGCTGAGCTATGTGTCCGGCGACTTCGCAGACGATGGCACCTACGGGCGCGTGGCCGACGCGCTCGGGGACGCCAAGAGCCCCGTCTTCTACTTGGAGATCCCGCCGTTCCTGTTTGGGACGGTCATCAAAGGCCTCGCCTCAAGCGGGGTCACCAAGAACGCGCGGGTGGTTGTGGAGAAGCCCTTCGGCCACGATCTCGCCTCGGCGCGTGCGCTGGCCGCGGAAATCCACCAGTACATCGAGGAGCCCCAGCTCTACCGGATCGATCACTTCCTCGGCAAGATGGGCATCGACGAGTTCCTCTACCTGCGCTTTGGCAACACCATGATTGAGCCGATCTGGAACCGCAACCACATCGCTTGCGTACAGATCACGATGGCCGAGAGCTTCGGCGTGGAGGACCGTGGGCACTTCTATGACCCTGTGGGCGCGGTGCGCGACGTGGTGGTCAACCACCTGATGCAGCTGGTGGCGGTCGCCGCCATGGAGGCGCCCGCCGGCGATGAGGCCGAAACGATCAAGGACGCCAAGTTCTCAGTCTTCCGCGCCATCGCCGCCGCCGACCCGGCTCACTACGTGCGCGGTCAATACGACGGCTACCTGAACATCGACGGCGTGGCCAAGGAATCCACCACCGAGACCTATGCGGCCCTGCGCCTGGACATCGACAACTGGCGCTGGGCGGGAGTGCCGTGGTTCATCCGCACCGGCAAGAAGCTGCCGGTTACCCAAACCGAGCTGCGCGTCGTGTTCCGTCGCGCTCCGCGCCTGGGCTTCATGGCGCGTGGCCACCGCCGCCCGGAACCCAATCAGCTCGTGATCAAGCTCGACCCGACAACTGGCGTGAAGCTGTTCCTCGACGCCCATCGCGCCGATGAGGAAGGTCCCCGGGCGATCACGCTCGACATGGAGTTCGCCCAGCAGGGCGGCGAGGCGCCAACACCGTATGAGGTGCTCTTGCTGGACGCGATGCGCGGGGACGGTGTGCGCTTCACCCGCCAGGACGGCGTCGAGCAGACCTGGCGCATCTTCGAACCGCTGCTCAAAGAGCCCCCGCCCGTGCACGCCTACGCATCGGGAACGTGGGGACCGCCGGAGGCGGACAAGCTGGTGGCCCACTACGGCGGCTGGCACGGGCCGTGGGTGGAGTCATGAGTCCCGCCAAGGCGAGCAAGCCCAAGACGGGAGCCACCCGGGAGAGCAAGGCCACAGAGCCCACAATGCCCCAGAGCGCGGCGATGCCCTCGCCCTTCCCGCCGATCGCCGACTATGCGTTCCTGTCCGACTGCCACACCGGTGCGCTGGTGGCCCCAGACGGGACCATCGACTGGTTGTGCGTGCCGCGCTTCGACGCACCCAGCGTGTTCGGCTCGCTGCTCGACCGTCAGGCGGGCGGCTTTCGCTTCGGGCCGTTCGGGATCAACGTGCCCACGGCCCGCAGCTACGAGCCCGGCACCAACATCCTGTTGACCACCTGGAAGACCACCACCGGCTGGGCGATCGTGCGTGAGGCGCTGATCCTCGGGCCGCGCCGCGGCGAGGATCTCGTCACGCCCCACACCCGTCCCCCCGCCGACCAGGACGCCGACCACGTGCTCGTGCGCCTGGCGATGTGCCTGGAGGGCGAGGTCGAGATGGAACTGACGTGCGAACCAGTCTTCGACTATGGGCGCGAAACGGCACAGTGGACAGTCAGCGACGAAGGTCACAGGGCTGATGCGAGCACCCAGGAGGGCACCCCCCATAGCGGGGGGCAGGCAGGCGGAGCGGGGCAGACTCTCAGACTGCAGACGGACATGGCCGTCGGCGTGGAGGGCGATTGGGTGAGGGCTCGTCACGTGCTCAAACAGGGCCAGCAGATCTACTGCTCGCTGTCATGGGCCGAGGAGCTCGCCGCGCCTGAGGACATCGACGACGCCAACGCGCGGCTGGCCTCCACCGCGAGCTTCTGGCGCGGCTGGCTGGGCCGGGCGCGCATGCCGGACCACCGCTGGCGTGATCCGATCCAGCGCTCGGCGCTTGTGATCAAGGGTCTCACCTATATGCCGACGGGGGCGACGGTGGCTGCTTTGACGACCTCGCTCCCGGAGACCCCCGGCGGCGAGCGCAACTGGGACTACCGCTACACCTGGCTGCGCGACTCCACCTTCACGCTGCAAGCGCTTCACTACCTCAACCTCGACTGGGAGGCGGAGGAGTTCATGCAGTTCATCGCCGATCTCGAGCCAAACGGCGATGGGGCGCTTCAGATCATGTACGGGATCGACGGCAGGCGCGACCTCACCGAGTCAACGCGCGACGATCTCTCGGGCTATGCGGGTGCAAGCCCGGTGCGGATCGGCAACGGCGCCTTCGACCAGCGCCAGAACGACGTGTTCGGGGCTGCGCTCGACTCGATCCTTTTGCACACCAGGCGCTCCGAACGGCTGCCGCGCAGGCTGTGGCCGATCGTGCAGGCACAGGCAGAGTGCGCCACCAACGTGTGGCGCGAGCCCGACCAAGGCATCTGGGAGGCACGGGGCAAGCCCCAGCACTACGTGTCCTCCAAGCTGATGTGCTGGGTGGCGATGGACCGTGCAGCCAAGCTCGCGGCGATGCGCGGCGACAGCAAGCTCAAGGACACCTGGCACGCCACCGCCGAGGAGATCCGGGCAGACATTCTCGCCCATGGTCTAACCGGCGACGGGGTGATGCGCCAGCACTACAACACCGACGCCCTCGACGCCTCCAACCTGCTGGCGGCAATCTTCGGCTTCCTGCCGGGCACCGACGAGCGCCTGCGGGCAAGTGTGCTTGCGATCGCCGAAGACTTGACAGAGAACGGCTTCGTGCTGCGCTATCGCACCAATGAGACCGACGACGGTCTCTCGGGCAAGGAGGGCAGCTTCCTGATCTGCTCCTTCTGGCTGGTGTCGGGACTTGCGATAATCGGCGAGGATCAACGCGCACGCGACCTGATGGAAAAGCTCCTAAGCGTGGCCTCGCCGCTCGGTTTGTACGCCGAGGAGTTCGACACTTCCACGGGCCGCCACCTGGGGAACTTCCCCCAGGCCTTCTCGCACCTCGCGCTGATCGAGGCCGCGGCGCGGATCATCCTGGCCGAGCGCATAGCGGAGATCTCCTGATGGGCTTGCGCGACATCCTCCACATCGGCGCTGGCGACCGCCCGAGGGAGGTTGCGTGATGGACAGCTACGACGTAATCATCATCGGTAGCGGCGCGGGCGGGGGCACGCTCGCGCGACACCTGGCTCCGTCGGGCAAGCGCATCCTGTTGCTGGAGCGCGGCGACTGGTTGCCGCGCGAGCCGCAGAACTGGTCGGCGGCGGACGTGTTCGTGGACAACCGTTACGTCTCCCCCGATACGTGGTACGACGCCGAGGGCAAGCCCTTCCAACCGCAGGTGCACTACTGCGTGGGCGGCGCCACCAAGCTGTACGGCGCCGCGCTCTACCGCATGCGCGCCGAGGACTTTGGTGAGCTGAAGCACCACGGCGGCATCTCCCCCGCCTGGCCGATCCCCTATGAGGCGATGGAGCCCTATTACACGAAGGCTGAGCAGCTCTACCAGGTGCATGGCTCGCGCGGCGAGGACCCCACCGAACCGTTCGCCTCAGCCCCATATGACCATCCGGCGGTGTCGCACGAGCCGCGCATCGCCCAGCTGGCAGAGGCGTTCGCCGCGGCCGGTCTGCACCCCTTCCATGCGCCCTGTGGGGTGATGCTCAACGAGCGCAACATGCCCTACAGCAACTGCGTGCGCTGCTCCACCTGCGACGGCTTCCCCTGTCTGGTGCACGCCAAGTCAGACGCCGAGGTCTTGGGTGTGCGACCCGCGCTCGAGCACTCAAACGTGACGCTGCTCACGAACGCCACGGCGGTGTCACTGAGCACCAATCCCAGTGGGACGGCCATCACTGAGGTGGTGGTGGAGCGCGACGGCGCCCGCGAGACATATGCGAGTGACATCGTGGTGGTGTCCTGCGGCGCCGCCAACACCGCCAAGCTGCTGCTCCAGTCAGCCACCGAGGAGCACCCGAACGGCCTCGCCAACGGCTCCGACCAGGTGGGGCGCAACTACATGTTCCACAACAGCCAGGCGGTGCTTGCGATCTCCAAGGAGCCCAACCCCACCGTCTTTCAGAAGACGCTCGGCGTGAACGACTACTACTTCGCAAGCGATGCCTGGGAGTTCCCGATGGGCAACATTCAGATGGTGGGCAAGTCGGTGGCGGACATGTACCGCGGCGAGAAGCCTTTGATGACCAAGCTCGCGCCCACCTTCTCGTTGAAGGACGTGGCTGACCACGCCGTGGACTTTTGGCTGTCCACCGAGGATCTACCCCAGCAGGAGAACCGCGTGAGCGTTGACCGCGAGGGCAAGCTGACTTTGAACTACCGCTCCAGCAACAACGGCGCCCGCGACCGGCTGTTCGAGCAACTGCGCTCGCTACTCGGTCATCTCGGCATGCACGAGCATCACCTGATCCCGCGCTGGGCGTACCTGGAGAACAAGATCCCGGTGGCGGGGGTGGCCCATCAGGCAGGCACCTGCCGCTTCGGCTCGGACCCTGCGTCCTCCGCCTTGAACGAGGACTGCCGTGCGCACGAGCTCGACAACCTCTACGTGGTGGACACGAGCTTCTTCCCAAGCATCGCGGCAGTCAATCCCGCGCTTACGGCGATGGCCAACGCCCTGCGGGTGGGCGACCATCTGCTTGAGCGCCTGGGCGCCAATGGCGCCTGAGCAAGACGTCGCTCGAGCAGTGAAGGCGCCTGAGAATGGCGCACCCCGACGCAGCGGCTCCCGCCGAAAGGTGGTGATCGTGGGCGGCGGCTTTGGCGGCCTCGCAGCTGCGCACGAGCTGCGCCATGCCGACGTGGATGTGACGCTCGTGGACCGCACCCACCACCACCTGTTCCAGCCGCTGCTCTACCAGGTGGCGGGCGGCGGGCTGGCGGCCGGCGAGTGCGCCTCGCCGATTCGCACAGCGCTCAGGCGCAACTCGAACATCACGGTGCTGATGGGCGAGGCCACCGGCCTCGACGTGGAGGGCCGCCAACTGCTTCTCGACCGTGGCGAGCGCCTGGACTACGACAGCCTGATCGTGGCGTGCGGAGCAGAGACCTCCTACTTCGGCAAAGACGAGTGGCAGGAGGTGTCCTGTGGCTTGAAGACGCTCGAAGACGCGCTTGACCTGCGCAACCGCTTCTATGGCGCGTTCGAGCAGGCCGAGCGGGCCAGCGACCCAACCGAGCAGCGCGAGTGGATGACCTTCGTGGTGATTGGCGGCGGCCCCACCGGCGTGGAGATGGCTGGGGAGCTGCGGATCATCGCCCAGCATGGGATGAAGCGCGGCTTCAGGCGGATCGATCCCCGCAACGCACAGGTGATTTTGCTCGACGCCGGCGAACGCGTGACCGCAGCATTCAGCGAGCGGCTGTCCGGCAAGGTCGCCAGGGAGCTCTCCTCGCTCGGGGTGACTGTTCGCGAGGGCGCCCGCGTCACAGCGATCGACGCCAAGGGCGTGACTGCATCGGTAGCCGGCGCCGACGAGCGCATCGCCGCGAGAACGGTGATCTGGGCCGCCGGTGTGCAGGCGGTTGGCTTCTCCCGCGTGCTAGCCGAGGCGACCGGCGCCTCCACCGACCGTGCGGGGCGCGTGCAGGTCGAACCCAACTTGTCGGTCCCTGGCCATCCCGAGATCTCGACGATCGGCGACACATCATTGCTCATTGGTCCGGGCGGCAAGCCCTATCCGGGACTGGCAACGGTGGCGATCCAGCAGGCGCGTCACGTGGCGAAGGCGATCCACAAGGGAGCGCCGGGCGCCGCGACGCCCTTTCACTACCTGGACAAGGGCGCGCTGGCGGTGGTCGGCCGCGGCAAGGCAGTGTGTGAAATCCGCGGCCACGAAATCTCCGGACGACTGGCGTTCTTCACCTATCTAACAGTGCACATGTACTACCTCGGCGGCGTGCGGGGCGGCCGGCTGAAGGTGCTGATTGACTGGATCAGCGCGCGTCTCGGTAATCCCCAGAACCAGGTTATGGATGGCTATCTATCCAACATCGAGCGCGTTCCGCCTGGAGCGGATTCCGCTGGGGCCAATCGAAGTTCGGCTAGCGGCAGTGGTGAGCAATCGCCTAAGACGGAGATCGAACGGTGAGAGTGAGAATCAAAGCTTGCCGGGCGGCGGGACTTTTGACAGGGTTGTGATCAGGCAGTGAGAGCGCTCGATCCAAGACTTTCACAGTACGCGCGCGCGACTCGCACATTCCTTTTTAGCTCGGTTGGCCTTGGTGCGCTGAGCGCACTGCTGATCGTCTCTCAAGCCTGGTTGCTGGCGGATGTCGTTGCGAGCGCGTTCTCAAACGGCAAGAGCCTGACACAGTTGCAAACCCCGCTGATCGTGTTGCTGTGCGTGGTTGTGGCTCGCGCCGTGGTCGCGTGGGCGGCGGAGCTCCTAGCAAGTCGTTGCTCGGCTCGCGCAAAGTCCCAGTTGCGCGGCGCATTGCTGGAGCGCGTTGCTGGACTTGGCGTGGACAGCTCGCGAGGAGAGCGAACCGGGGAGCTCGCGGTTCTTGCCACGCGTGGGGTGGATGCGCTTGACGGCTACTTCTCGCTGTACTTGCCGCAGCTGTTCCTCGCCGTGATTGTGCCGCTCGTAGTGCTGGCTGCCGTGGTCGGAAAGGACTGGATCTCGGCCGCGATCATCGCCGCCACGATTCCTTTGATCCCGCTGTTCATGGCATTGGTGGGCGCCACCACGCGCGAACGCATGGACCGCCAGTTGCGCACGCTTCAGCAACTGGCTGGCCACTTCCTCGACGTGGTTGCCGGCTTGCCCACGCTGAAGGTGTTCGGGCGCGCGAAGGCGCAGGCAACAAGCATCCGTGAGATCTCAGAGCGCTACCGCAATACCGCGCTCTCGACGCTGCGGATCACTTTCCTCTCCTCGCTCATCCTCGAGCTCGTTGCGACGTTCTCGGTGGCGCTTGTGGCAGTGGCAATTGGTTTGCGCTTGATGGGCGGGGAGCTCGGATTGCGCACCGCGCTGTTTGCGCTCGTGCTCGCCCCGGAGGCCTACCTGCCGCTGCGCCAGCTCGGCGCCAACTACCACGCGAGCGCCGAGGGCATGGCGGCGGCGGAACAGGTTTTTGCGGTACTCCCCCATTCGGGGACACCCTCTGGGGCGCAGGCAGGCGAGAAGCCGCTGTCGGCGCACGGCACGCGCCGCGATGTGCCCGACATGACAACGGCGGACATCTCCGTTGATGGACTGTGCGTCACCTATCCCGATCGCTCCGAGCCGGCGCTCGAGGAGGTCTCGCTGAGCGTCGAAGCGGGTGAGGTATTGGCGCTCGCCGGCCCAAGCGGCTGTGGCAAGTCCACCCTGCTAAGCGTGCTGCTGGGTCTGACCACGCCCACGCAGGGAACGGTGAATGTTGGGCATGTGAAGCTTGCGGACCTGGACCCCGCTGCGTGGCACGCCCAGCTTGCGTGGGTGCCGCAGCGACCGCACCTGTTCGCGACCTCGATTGCGGAGAACGTGCGTCTCGGTCGTCGTGACGCATCCAGCAAAGATGTGTGGGAAGCAGTCCGCGCTGCTGGGCTCGCCGACGTGGTGGCCGGCCTGCCCGATGGTCTCGACACCATGCTCGGCGATCGCGGCGCCGGGC
>JBAPMC010000443.1:0-11010 GCA_049278415.1 Solirubrobacteraceae bacterium | reverse complement strand
CCTGAGCTTGTCGGGTGGCCTTGAGGGACCTCAGGCTTGGGTTCGCTCGAGGCGACTGGAACGGGCGGGGGGCTCACTGTCACCGCAGGAGCCACGCTGCTCGGCTGTCGGGTGATGTGCCTCGGCCGGAGCGCCTCCCCGCGAGCAGGTTGCCTTTTGTCATGCGTGGATCGCTGCTCGTGCTGGGTGTGAGCCGCCGGCGCCCAAGTGCTTGACGGTACGGTCCTCGTGGCGACCGGTCTGGGGGTGGAGCGTGCGTGTCGAGCTATGTGCAGCTCTGAATGCCTGGTGGCTGTGGCATGGGGATGAGAGTGTCCCGCGACGATCCCGCCAGCGAGCGCGCTGGCGGTTACCGCCACCGCGCCTCCCTTGAGAAAGACGCCCGCGAGACCTGCAGAGCCGCCTCCCGCGCTGATCTCCGCCAGACGCTCGATAACCGGTGTTCCACGCCCCCCGGATGCCAGCGCCCACGTCACAAGCGGCGATGGCGTGATCGCCCCGGCCGCTGCGCGCATAGTTGATCGAGCCCGGTACACCAGGCCGCGCAGCGCGTTCTCGCTGAGACCGAGATCCTTGGCGACCTGCTGATGGGTGCGGCCCTCAATAGCGGTGCGCAAAAGAGCCTCGCGCTGCATCTCCGGCAGCGCCGCGAGACCCGCGAGCGCCTCGCGTACCGCGATCCGCCGGTCGAGGTCGGCTTGGGGCGCATCGGTACCCGACAGACTCTCGCTGAGCTTGCAGTAGTCATAGCCAGACACACGCAACACGTTCAGCGCCGCGTTATGCACGATCCGGTAGAGCCACGATTTGACATCGCCCACCTCGGTTCCCGCGCGCAATGCCAGCCAAGCCTGCAGAAAGGCCTGCTGCAGGGCGTCCTCGGCGCGCTCTTCAGAGAGCAGCAAGCGCCGGCAGTAGCCGAGCAGCGGACGCCGATAGCGCTTCACTAGCGCTTCATATGCCCGCTCGTGACCGGCCTGCGCGAATGCAACCAGGCGAGCGTCGCTCTGGGTCAAGAGAAGTCGGACTGAGACCGAGGGGCTCATACGAAGACCGAGCACATAGTGCCAGAGCTCTGCCAAACGAGCAAACCGTCGTCCCCTGGAGGCGCGTGTCTGATCTATCTCACCAACCAGACGCCGTTGAATTCGCCTCCGCCCAGACCTATGCGCAGCTCTGCGCCGCGCACAACCGCACCTGCAACGAGCGACGATGTGTCACACGGTGGTTCAGGCGTGCTCTGAGCTTCATCCTGGTCATCGCCGCCACCCCAGCTGTGGTGGTCGTCATTCTGGTCCTGATCGGTCGGCTGGACTTCAGTCCCGGCGGGAGGTGTTGCGACCGCCTGGATACAGCCGATCCTGGTGTCGCTCGTGACCTTGCCGCTGACGGTTGAGCCATCGCCGAGCGTCAACGTGAGGACGCCATTCACATAAGAGGCCACTGTGCCGGCGCCTTCGGGCTTGGTTGGCTGGGCGGCCGCCGGCGGGCTGGGTGTGCCTGTGTCACCTATGTGCTCTAGGCGAAACTTCGCGTGATGCTCTTTCGCTCTGAGCTTGTGATGATGGTGGCGATGGCCGTGATGGGCCATGGCGACACTCGGAAGCGCGAGCGCGAACGCCATGGTGCCCATGGTGGTCAGCAAGCTTCGTCTCATGTGGCATTCCTCCTTGAATTGCCCATGCCGGGCGCGTTTGAGAGCTGAACTGCCCTCTATAGACACCGCTCGCGGCAATTACTCACGCGAACATGTCGATCTTGCAAACAATCCCCTAACGAGAAAGGGCAACTATGTGAGCATCGCGAGGATTACGCGGCACCTCGGTCACATAGGCGGTGGAGGCCGTGAGCGCCGTCGTGCCGAGGCTTGTCGTGCCCCCGTGCCCGGTCTCACGGTTGTGGCAGAGGCTCGCGCTGTTATAGGCGTGTTCGTAGCCCTGCTGGTATCCAGGGTCGCGCCGTACAGTCGATGGCAGGCTCAACAGGAGGCGGTCGTGTTTTGCCATGTGAGTTGGGCCGATGCGGAGCTCTTGGGAGCAGCGATCGATGCGCTCGTACAGGAGTCGTCCGTGCAGCAGGGTGGGATTTAGGAGCGCCGCACCAAAGCGAGTGGATCGCAGCATACGGCGGGCGCCGCTGGCAAGGTCGATTTCTTCCACTGCACTGCCGCGCCGCGTGTCGAGCGTGAAGAGGAGCGTCGAGCCATCGAGGGCCGGCCGCCCAATCTCCCCGAGCGGCCTCGATACGACGATGTGAGAAGGCAGGCCAGGGGTCAGTAGCGAAACCCCCACGAGAATCTCGCGGTTGGCTGGCTCAGGGGCCCGGTAAGCCATCCAGCTATCCGACAGCGCAAGCGCGCTGACTTGGGCAACCGGGATGGTCGCCTTCACCGCCATCGAGGTCCGGTCGGCAATCGTGATCAGGCCGCCCGCCTGCCATGCGATCGATGAGTCGCTGAGGGCCGGATAGCTACCAGGCAGAACGCTCGCGTGCCCTGATTGAAGGCGCAGGATTCCGGGGCCGCCCACCGATTGCCAAGCAAGCGCTCCAGCCGCAGCTGACGGATCGGTTGCGCCCGGTAGCCCCGCGGCTGCCGCGGCGGTGCCACTGAGGAACAAGGCGCACAAGCACAAACCGAGCGCATCGAGCCTGCGCAACCCAAGCCACAGGCGTGGCTCGAGCGCCATGTCATCGAGGCGCCCCGCTCCTCGACTGCCGCGTAGGCCGGGTGCCATCCACACGATGGGCAGTGCCCGCCCTATGCCAAACGCGCATCCGATCAGCAGGCCCAGAGTGGGGGAGGCAGCGGCGAAGCTGATACCGGCCAGCGCCCACACCGCGAACGCGAGTACGAACGTGGTGAATCCGAGTCCCAACAGGATGCCGTACAGGCCGCAGGCCAGTGGCAATGGCATCGTCCAGCGCCAACGCTCGGGAACCTGCCGGCGGATCTGAGGCGCGATCTTCAAGCCGCGCCAATCGGCGATCGCGGCGGCAAGCGCAATGCCCGCACCCACGACCTCACGGGTGCCGCCGGCATGGCGGTCGATCAGGTGTCCTACGAGCGCCAAGCCTCCGAAGGTCAGCGCGCCCCCAACCACCGCTCCGATGGTGAAAGTGGCGCAGGCGACAACTGTGACGGAGCGGCGGGGGTCGCCGAGCGCTGTGCCAATCGTGTCCACCATCGAGAAGCCGCATGGCGACCACGCTCCCGTGATGCCGGCGATCAAAGCTGTGAGCACGGCGGACACCGCCAGCCCACTCAGCACGGAACCATCGTTTCGTAGTACTGCACACAGAACACCTTGCGACCGGCGTAGCAGTAGCCCGTGAGGGCGGCGTCGCCGTTGATACGCACCTCGGTGTAGCCGCAGCAGTCCCTCATCCGTCGCACCCGTCCTCCGCAGCAGCGATACCAGGATCCATCGTTTTCAAGCTTCAGGTGGTGCTCGATGCCGGCGGTGGGGCAGATCTTCGATCGCGGCGCTGGCGCAACCGGCTCGCCATCCGCTTCGAGCAGGCGGTGTCCGTGGGCGTCCACCGGATAGCCCTGCGCATCGATCGGGCGTCCCAGGTCATCGACGGGGTGGCCGTCGCTTGCGCGCAAGGGATAGTCGTTGCGGTCCACCCTCGGTAGACCTGTCGGATGCGGACAGTTGCCGGTGGTGTAGGTGTGGCCACAGAAGTTCGTGTAGGCGTCCGCGTCGTCGGGAAGCACGAGCTGGGCGACGGTGCGCGCGCCAGCGAGCCCAATCAGCGCTGCGCCGGCCCACTCGAGAAAGCCGCGACGACTGCTGTGGCGAAGGACGGCGTCAGCGAAGTGCTCCTCGGGTGGCTCAGGCGGCAACCGACACCGTCCGCTCGCGAGCCCGAGCAGTGGCGAGCACGCTCTCGAGCTGGGCGAGACTGTTGAACGTTCCCTTGGCCAAAGCCACTCCATCCAGGTCTAGGGCCACCGCGTAGGGGCTGCCCGGTATCGCCGCCAGCGCCCACACCTGGGCGTCGGCCAGCTCGTGGAAGATTCCCACCGCCACCAGCGGATCTGCGGCGACATGTGACACAGCCGGGGCGACGCGCCGGCAGAGTGGACAGCCGTCGGAGGTGAAGATGGCGAGCTTGATCAGGGCTCTGGAGCTCGTGGGCACGGCGGTGGCCCACGGTTGGAAGGCGCCCACGCTCGGCCCCTCATCCTCGATCTCAAGCGCTCCCCGGCTGCCCAGCTCCATACGCAGCACTCCCACCTCGCGGGCCAACGCGAGTACTGCGATTCCAAGGGCTGCTGCCGCTGCGACGCTCACAGCCAAGCCCACCGTCAGCCAGCGGTCATAGCTGGAAGGCGCAACCGACAGCCACCCGGAGGCCACCACGCCCGCCGCTGCTGCAAGCGCCAGAGCTCGCAGCGGCGAGGACCAGCTCAATCGCGAGTCGCTTCCGAAGCATGCACAAGGTTGGCCGCGGCGACCTGCCAGCAGCGCAGTGGAGGTGAGCGCGGCGAAGAGGAGGAACAGTCCCGCGGTCGCCTCGGCCGCGCCGGATGCTTCCGCCACCAGCGCAGCTGCCAAGCCAAGCTCGATCGCGATTAGCGCCCAGACCGTGGCTAGCTGGAGGCGTGCGCGGGAGACGCCATATGTTGCAAGCGTCGCGGCGCTCTGATTCACACGCCATGCCTTCGATCCTGCAGATACGGCAAGGATGAGCGCCAGCAGGACCGAGACGGCTGTAGTCATAAACGGCGACTACCTAGGTCGCGAGGGGCCGATCAGCGGGTGTTGCATCAGTCGGGGCCTCCACGCATCGGCGCAACCATACCAATGCAAGGACCTCACTTTGTGTGCTCAAGGTGTGTGCTGCTCATAGCGGAGCACGTCCAGCAGCTGCTCGTTCGCGGCAACCGCTAGCGCTCCGGCGAGCCCCGCCTCGTAGAGGGTCTCGGTTGCACGTGGGCTTAAGCTGCGGTAAGGGACCGCGACCTACAGCTAGTCTCTCAAGGCGTTATCGGCAAAAGGGGAGGTTGGCCGACCATGACGATCTTGCCGTCGGGCGAGCAGTTCGAGATAGTCAGCGGCGAGCAGCGGGTTGTGGTCGTCGAGGTGGGGGGCGGGCTGCGCGAGTATTCCGCGGCGAATCTGCCCGTCCTTCAGTCCTATTCGATGGAGGAGATGTGCGATGGCGCTCACGGCGCTCCACTGATCCCCTGGCCCAACCGCCTTCGGGACGGTCGCTATCGCTTCGACGGTGTCGATCACAAGCTCCCGCTAAGCGAGCCCGAGAAGCGCAACGCGATCCATGGCCTCTTGCGCTGGCGTCCATGGCGAGCCTCGGAGCGGGAGTCCAGCCGCGTTGTCGTGAGCGTTCGACTGCACCCTCAGCCGGGCTACCCGTTTGCCTTGGATGTCTCGATTGCCTATGAGCTGAGCAATGCTGGATTGGCTGTGGTGACCACCGCCGTCAACATCGGCGAGCAGGCCTGCCCGTACGGGGCCGGTCAGCATCCGTATGTCTCACCCGGCGAGGGACTGGTGGACGACTGCCTGCTGGAGCTTCCCGCGCAGACACGCGTCGTTACAGACGACGAGCGCCAGCTTCCAACGGGCAGCGAGACGGTTGAGGGCAGTGAGTTTGATTTCCGTAAGCCCCGACGTTTGAACGATATTCGGATTGACTCGGCATTTACGGACCTGACGCGAGATGCCGCGGGACAAGCCGTGTCCCGCATATCGCGGCCAGACGGCTCGTGCGTGGAGCTATGGGTGGACGAGCACTATCCGTTCATTGAGGTCTTCACCGGTGACGGCCTCGCTCCTTCGCGCCGACGCAGAGGCTTGGCTATTGAGCCCATGACATGCGCTCCCAATGCCTTTGAGAACGGTCAGGGGCTGGTGCGACTTGCTCCAGGGCAGTCGCTCACGAGCAGTTGGGGGATTCGGGTCGTCTGACTGCGTAACCGTCTACCTAGTTGCGTGAGGGGAGCTAACGTGCGCTACCAACCGAGCTGCTTCTACTCGACGTTGTGCAACAGGAGGGCGGGAGGAATCTCAAGCGCTCGTGCGAGCTTGAGTAGCTTAGGGAGACTTGGTTCAATCTCACCCCTCTCGATGGCGCCGATCGTCGAGCGGTCAACAGTGGCGTCGAGCGCAAGCTGTTCCTTGGTCAGTCCGCGATATTTGCGCGCCCATTTCAAATTGGCCCCGAACAACTTAGCCGGACTGCTCGGCGTCTTGCCGGTATGGACGGGCTTCTCAGCCGGCGACTCCTTGTGTCCAACTCCCTCGAAGAGCTCAGCCGGCTTGATTTGAGCTGCGCGAGTGATCTTCAACAATGTGCTGAATTTGGGCGCCCGCCTGGCGCACTCGATCTGGCTGATGGCTGAACGATCGAGTTTCGCCAACGTAGCCAAGTCGATCTGTTTAGGGCCCACCTGTTCACGGACCTTGCACACGTTTCGGCCGAACAGACGCAGTTCCCTCGCTGTATCTTGGTCAATGGCTTGGGCCATGAGGCGAGTCTCACCCATCGCGTACAGCAAGCCAACGGCGAAAACGCAACAGAGTCGTTTTCGTTCAGTTTCGCGTTTTTACGTGTTGAAGTCGACTCTCCGGGAAATCTGGGTGGAGCGCGATTCTCGCTGAACGTCTTTAGTGTGTACGGAATGTCGCCTACTAGCGCCCGTCGCCAAGGGGCTCCTGACGCAGCACTTTCAACGTTTTCGTGACTATCTTGGCCCGTGCATCGCTGCAGTCCGGGGAGTCCGCAGAACGTGGTCGTGCGGCGAGGCGGAGCACACCCCGGTCGGCTCATGGCGCGTGGGATCGCGCGTCGGACCGGCCCGATCCTGTAACGGTGCTAGCCGCTCAGGCGGCTTCGCGTGTGCAGGAACTGGTTCCGATCCGCTATGGACGGATGCTCGTCTCGCCATTCACGTTCTACCGCGGGCGGCGGCTGTGATGGCGGCCGACCTCGCGACTACCCCTGACTCGGGCATTGTTGTGCAGGCCTGTGGCGACGCTCACATCTCGAACTTCGGTGGGTTTGCAGCCCCGGATCGCAGACTCGTGTTTGGCCCGAATGACTTCGACGAGACGCTACCCGGCCCGTGGGAGTGGGATGTCAAGCGGATGGCGGCTAGCGTCGAGATCGCCGGCCGTGACGTCGGGCTCAATGCTGATCGCCGGCAATGGATCGTGTGCGACTGCGTTCGGGAGTACCGCGAGGGAATGCGTGGCTTCGCGAACGAGAGCCATCTCGACGTCTGGTACGACCGTCTCACCGCGAGCGAGCTCGTCGAGCGATTCGGTGGCAGGCTCGGCAAGAAGGGCCGGATCATGTTCGCAAAGCCATTCGCCAAGGCACGGCGCAAGACGAGCCTGCGGGCCGTGAAGAAGCTCACCGAGCGCGTCGATGGCGAGCTGCGCTTTCGCAGCGTCCCGCCACTATTGGTTCCGTTGCGCGAGCTGTTCGAGCCAGGTGACGTTCGTGACGAGAGCGCCTACGTTCGCGAGCTGCTGGACGAGTATGCCTCAAGCCTCGACGTCGACCGGCGCTACCTATTTGGCACGTACCGATTCGTGGACATGGCCCGCAAGGTCGTCGGCGTCGGGAGCGTTGGCACCCGCGCCTGGGTGTTCCTGCTGGTTGGTCGCAACGGCAAGGACCCACTCGTGTTGCAGGCCAAGGAGGCGCAGCCCTCGGTGCTTGAGCCCTACCTGGGCGCGAGCGAGTTTGAGAACCATGGCGAGCGGGTGGTCCAGGGTCAGCGGATCTCACACGCCGCGAGCGACACCTTCCTCGGCTGGCAACGGAGCGAGGGCCTCGACGGCAAGGAGCATGACTTCTATGTCCGCCAGCTCTGGGATTGGAAGGCGTCCGCCGACCTATCGACAATGAGTGAGTCGGGTCTGCACGCTTACACGCGGGCCTGTGGGTGGTCTCTGGCCCGCGCGCACGCCCGCTCGGGCGATAGGCTCGCGATCGCCGCATACCTCGGCGCCGGCTCGGGATTTGACAGGGCGATCACTCGCTTCTCAGCGGCGTATGCGGACCAGAACGAGCTTGACTATCGGCGACTAGCCGACGCCGTCGCCACAGGCGAGGTCACAGCGGAGCATGAAGTATGACTCGGCTCGCCTGCCCGCGTGTCCCTTGGGCAGGCAAACCAGAGTTAGTCTTCGGCTTGCCTGCCCTACGAACAAGAGGCTTACTACTTGCTTGCGTTGCTTTCTGCCGTTAGCTTGGCGACGAGGTGGTCGACCTGCTGGACGGCGCGTGTTTGCGTTGCGCGTGGCAGGCTCGCCGCGATCGCCTGACCTGTGCCGGCGCATTGCGCTTCTGCGGTGATTTTCAGGGTGATACTCGTTTTGTTGCTGATGATGATGAACCAGCTCTCGTGTCCAGTGCCCATCTCGCTGACGTCGATGCCCGCGATGCTGCCGTATCCGCCGCCGCCAACTGCGTGATACCCGGCTGGACAGAACGCGCTGGCGCCGTTGATTTCTCCTGCAAGCACTTCAACTTCGGGACTCGTGACACTGATGAGTGTGCTGAGAGCGCCGGGCCCTGCCTGGCCCGGCGCTCCTTGTGCGCCGGTGGCTCCTCGCGCGCCAGCGGCTCCTGTCGCGCCAGTGGCACCCGTAGCGCCAGCCTGCCCGGCGACGCCTTTCGGTCCAACGTTGCCTTTTAGCTTCTGGAGAATGCTCGGCTTGATCTGGCTTGTGCTGGTGATGAGATAGTGGCCAGCTGCTGCCGCGGAGCCGCCTAGCGCCACAAAAAGCGCGACGCTGGCGATGATGCCGGTAAACGACGGTCTGCGTAAGTGCATCCAGGGTTCTCCTCCATTTGTTTGCGGTGAAGGTAGCAAGTTGGCGACTATTAAGTTCTGTATATCGGTGTAAGCCTCGAGTTTAGAATTGTCCGAGCTGTACTCTCGTTGGGGGCTCACGGCCCACAGCAGCGCTTCGATTGTGGACACGTCGAGCCTGCGCGTAGGCTGCGAGTCGTCGTAGACTTCAGCGAAGATCCGGCTTGAGCGTCCGCTAAGATCGACCGATGCTCGGCCGCAATCAACTAGCTCGTCCTGCTTTGGACTGGCTAGAGCGACGTCCTTGGGACGCTGTGGACCTCCCAGGTACGGTGCGGGATGTACCCACGATGATTAGCCTGCAAGAACGGTCCCTCCTCTATTTTCTAACGAGAGATCTATATGTAGGGTTAGGTGAGATCGTGGATGCGGGATGTTTTTTGGGCGGCTCTACGATGGCGCTTGCGCAGGGCCTGTTGGACCGTGATCCTCCGGTTCGCGACCGGGTGATTCACACCTTCGACCTGTTCAGACTTGACGAGGGCTCTTATAAACCTTATGCATCCATACTCGACGGATTGCAGCCGGGCGATTCGCTTCGCCCGACCTTTGATGCTCTGCTTGGAGATCGCACGGGACTAGTCAATGTCAGGGAAGGTGACGTTCGCGAGGAAGAGTGGACCGCCGGTCCTATTGAAATCCTCTTTATTGACCTAGCCAAGGACTGGTCGATAAATGATCACGTCGCACGTACGTTCTTCCCTTCTCTCATACCCGACCAAAGTGTGGTTATTCAACAGGACTATCTCCATGAGTGGACCCCGTGGTTGCACATTACTATGGAGTTTTTGGGCGACGCTTTTACGTACTGTGGGAGTTTGCCATTTGCTTCCTCGATTTTCGTTCCCCGACGGAGGATTCGTGCGGAGGAGTTGCCCGATAGTCTCTTCGCAGATATTCCGCACGATGAGAAGCTTGCTCTTTTTGACCGTTCAGCTCGGCGGTTCGATGGCGAAGACCGCGGAGTGGTGGAGTGCGCCCGTGCATACCTTCTGCACATGATCGGACAAACGGCTGCGGCGCGGACGCACCTTGATGAGGTAGAGACGAGCTATCAGGGCGCTCGAATTGACTCAATTCTTCCCGAGATGCGCAGAGTGTGCGTGCCTTCGCCTTTGACGCATAGTTGATGATCGAAAGCCTCGTCCGTGACGGTCTCGCGAGTCGCCCACGTGCGGCATTGCGTCCGGAGGGCTACTCTGATGGGACCAGCCAGTCATGACTAGACCGACTGAACGTGCAAGGCAAGCTGGATAGCGTCTTGGATGTGACCGGTGGTGGCGAGGACCGGGGCTTTGGATTTCATCACGCCGGGTGGCCCCCGCAAGGACGTGCTCGGAACTCCACAACAAGGGACGGACAGACATGGCCTCGAGCGGCAAGAAGAAGACCACGATGGCAAAGCTCACCCGTGAAAGCAGGCTCCGTGAGCGTCGGCTGGACAAGCAGGCCAAGAAGGACGCGCGGAAGCAGGTGTCTGCACATCACTCAGACCGGCTCGATGACACGCTGACCGCAACGACCGGTACCGAGCAGCCTGCTCTCGAAACGGCCGTTCAGGCGCTCGTTGAGGACTGACCCCACCTACGCAATCGACGAACGCGGCCGCCGATCGGCTGGCCGGCATCGTTGTGAACCTGCTGACCAACAACGCGCCCCAGTACTACGACATCGCATTGCGCGACTTCGGCCTGATGCTTGCTGCACTCACCCTCGGCAGGCTCGCTCTGGCTGTCGTCCCCGCGCATAAGCGCCTGCACGGCTGACCGACAGCCAGGGGCCAGGGAAAGGAGGCGGTCAGTCTGGCGGCCTCCTGAGGCCGCCCCCGACAATAAAATATCGCTACCCGATATTATTGTTGTGTGTCGAGCGACGGTCATGTGCAGCGGTTGCCCGCTGGAGCCATAATCCCGCCGCATGCGAGCCCGTTTGGCGTGGGGGAGCGTGAGTTGGGGGATTTTGCCGCGACGCGGTCCGTCGTTGGACTGGCCGTGGCGGCGCTGCTCGTGGGAGCGGCTGTCGCATGCGTTGCTCTGGCGCTCTTGGATCTAATCGGCTTGATCACGCACCTCGCATATACGGGGACGGTCAGTACCAGCCTTTCAAGCCCCAACATAAAAGTGCTCGGGATATGGAGCGTCTTGGTGCCGGTGATT
>JBAPMC010000442.1:0-17427 GCA_049278415.1 Solirubrobacteraceae bacterium | reverse complement strand
GCAGGAGTGTCAAGAGAACCCTCGGAGTCCACGGAAATTGTTTCCGATGCTCGTACCGATCCTGATGGTTGAGATTACATCGATAACCCAACGAAAGGGCTGAAACCGTTTCTTAGGAGAACGCCTTCCGAGCTCCCTTAGCCTTTGCTAGACGATTGAAGCGTTGGACAGATGTCACGCAGCTCGATGAGCGGATCCCGCCCACGTGGATCACCCCCTGCCGCGGCGACTCGGACATCCGGAGGCAGGCGTGGGACACCCCATGCGCATAGCAACCCCTCGTGGGCGTCGCGCTCAGAGACATACACGATGCGCTCCCGTCCCGGATATTCCCAGTCGCAGGGGTACTCACCGGCATAAGCCCTGCATGCAGTTAGCACTCGATCGGCCAGGCGCGCACACTCGCGAGCACGCGAGCGATCGCGGCACGCGAACGCGACGATAGGCAACTCGGCGCCGAGGCGCGCGTAGCGCGCCATGTTGGTTGACCAGCCCGCGAGGAAATGGTCGTAGCGCTCGAGCTTCCCCGCCCCCTTCCCTTCAGGTAGACGATCGTCGAGCTCGACGATCAGCTCATGACCGCCCTTGTGCCGCAGGACAGCGTCGGGACGAATACTTTGGAATCGCTCGACCTCGACTCTGACACCGGAGTCGGCCGTGAGCAGGAAGTCATGCGGCGTTCGACCCCCCGGCAAGCACAGATCGGTGGGAGCGAGCATTACTCGCTCACTAGATCTCGAGCGCAATGACGGCGAGATCATCGATTCTTCAGGACCCCTCAGCGAGAGTAGACCGTCTGCGAGCGCTCGCTCCACTGCGAGCGCCCAACCGGTAGCGCGAACGTCGTGGCGCGCCTGTTGCAGCAGCCGTTCGCCGGTAGGTGAACTGGAATTGTAAGGGGATGGGTCGTTCTTCTGATGACCCTCGCCGCTGAGGGTTTCGCGTGCCTGCGGACCCCCATGTTGACGGGAGAGATGGAGTCCGTCAGGCGTGATTGAGTAGCACATCGGCACGCCTCCTCCGTCACGGCGGTGAAACTGAAAGCGTGCCACCAGACCGGCGTCGGAGAGGCGCTTCAAGCGGCGTTGAGTGGTGGTGACTGCGCGACCCTCATTGAAGCGGCGGTGGATCTGGCTGCTGAGCACGTGCCTCATCGAGGCGATGAGCGCGAGGATCTCGATGTCGAGCGGCTCAGGGTCGAGTGTGAGTGAGGCTCCGGATGACTTGACCCAGCGCACGCTGTGAGCGGATTTCAGGTCTACTAGCTCGCTATAGCTCTCAGCCGGCCTAGACGGGAGCGCCTCGGCAGCCGGCGGCCGGCTCGCGATGGCGGGCTCGGAGCTACCGCCATCCTCGATGCACTCCTTGCCGGCCCTCGAAAAGTCGCCAGTGTCGACGCTGGCGTCCCGCTCCCAGTGTGGCTGACTGAGATCCTCTCGGTAGCGTCCTCCCCGTTCGGCCTGTCTGGACGCATGGAGCGCCAAGCGTTGCTCGTCTACACATAGCGGGAGCGTGTGCGCGATGAATGGCGCCTGTCGACCCTGCGGCGTCACCCAGCTCGCAATGGCGCTGTGTCTCGGAAGATGCAACCTCACATCTGGACGCCCAAGCGTCGAGAGGTTGCGAATGCCTGGGCGCACCATGTCGGAGAACTCAGCCATCATCAAGCTAGCTGCTTTGCGCGCGTCCTCCACAGATGCTGTAGCGAAATACACACGGTGGGCGAATAGCGCGTCCAATTGCGCACGCACGTCGGGATCGATCCACTGAGAATCGGCCTGCCAGCAAGCGACAGTCTCAAGACCAGCGGACCGCTTCAGCGCCATCGTCTCCGTGAATCCTCGGTTGAGCACCAGAGGCGCCTCATCCACCTTTAGGGCGACAGCTGCACGCTGCTCGGCAGGGACGCCATCCTGACGGCGCGCGAGCGCCGCATCGAGCATTCCCACGAGCAGTTGCATCAAAACGCTCGTATTGCCGGCCCCCATCGCCCCGAGGGCGCCCTTCACGACGAGCACCTCCCCACCTGCAATCACCTCGTCGAAGCTCACTCTCAGCGAGTCATTCAGCAGCACGCGCTTGATCGACGGCGAGTTGAGCAAGCGCGCGAGCTTGTTCACCGGCGCGTCTAGCTTCGCTGTGGTGGTTCCGCGAGCATCCGCCAGCTGGGCGGAGAGCTCACCAGTGAAGAACTCCGATATCTCCTTGAACTCTGGTTGCGAGCGCAGGCGCCCAGCGACGCGTGAGCGGTAGGCATAGCCCTCCTCCCCCACGGACAAGAGTCGTGCCGCATCCCACAACGTGCTCTCACGGTCATATGCGAGCACAGCGATGATCGCGTTGCGCAGATAGCGATCTGAGGACGCCTTGATATCCCCATCACTAAAGAGATTCTTTAGCGCTGAGACGACGTAGTCGGCGATCGTGTCGGCCGGGGCATCCACGGCAAGCGGGTTGAAACCGCATGTGGGATGGGAGAAGTCGAGTAGCGTGCAGGTGCGCTGGGGCGGCACGAGACTTACCGCTGCCTCGGCTGCGTCGCCCTTGGGGTCGAGCACGATCACAGCGCACCGCTCGCGACGCAGATCCTCGGCGACGGTGGCCACGAGATAGCTCGACTTGCCTTGCTCTACCGTGCCCGGCACGGCGGTGTTTTGGCGGCGCAACTGTGCGTGGATCGATACGGGACCGTGGGAGTCGCACAATGTGCCCCTTCCCGCGCCCGCACGGAGAATCGTGGCTGGGGCTGGCGCGATCGGCAATGGGCTGCGGGTAAGCGGGACTGTTGAGTAGTCAACGGACGGCATATGCCACAGGCCCGCGAGCTCTGTGGTGGCGAACACCCCTTTGTGTGGTGAGGGCAGCGGATTGCCCTCACCGCGCAGCACCCGCCGTGTGTAGAGACCGAGCCAACCATGACGCACCGCCATACCACGCTCCACCAAACGATTCTCGGCGCCTGTGGCACGCAGCTCCGAGGCGATTCGCTCGCATACTCCACGGTTCGGTCCGATGATGCGCACGTCAGCGAAGAACAACGGACGGTGCTGCACGTCAAGGCCACCAATCAGCTCGGCGTCCTCCACCATCGAGCGGTCGAGCGGCGGGAAGCTCAACTTGCGCTCACGCGACAGTCTGTGCTCATGACGCTTGTAGGCGTGCTTGGCATGCCCTTCGAACAGCATAGGTGTGGGCGTCAGCGCGATCTGCACAAACGCCGGCGCCCGACACGCCGCCATCGTTGTTATCAGCCGGTTGACAGCCGGAGCGCGATCGTGCTCGAAGTGATCGACGAGCTTCGCGCGCTTAGTGAACACGCTGTGCTTCTTCAGGCGCAGGACGCACGGCGGCGCACCAGGCACACGAGTCATATGCTCCAAACGGCTGTTGGGGTAGGCGCTGCGCAAAGCGGACTCCACGAGCGGCTCAAGGCCGGCGGGACAGGTGAGCGACAGCCACGCCTCACGGTGGCAATGAACCTCGAGACAGACCGACGGCTGCCCTGCTAGGAGGCGCCGCCACCAACGCTGAAGCAGTCGCTTGTGTAGAGCCTCGAACATGCCCACAATCGCCTCCGCGGTGGGATCATCGCCGCGGTAGGGGATGACGCTCAGCCGTACGTACCGCCTTCGCCGTCGCGCGTATATCCGGGAGATGACCACCACAAGCACACCAGATGCGACCACGCTCGCGCCAGCTATCGCGACGGTGACCGTTGTAGATGAGAGATGCGGGAGGATCACGCAGAGCAACAACTCCTCATCCGACCGTCGGCACGCAGCGTGACGGTTACATCTCTGAGCTACAAATGGGCAAGCGAGGCAGCACGTTGCTCCGTTACAGCGTCGCTCGGCTCGAGCTTATGGGTCAGCCACCAAGATCAGCCGAGAGATAGGCGCGCAACACACAGACCGGCGCGATCAACCATCGACTCGCGCCGCCACGATTGCCACATCGTCGCGCAATCGTCCCGCACCACTCGACAGCGCAAGCTGCTCGAGTTGCTGGACGATCAGTCGGGGTGCAGCTCCGGGATGGTTGGCGAGCAGACCACAGAGCTCCGCGGGGGTCAACCCACGTCGAGGAGCGCCCGCGTCGAGTAGGCCGTCGGTGTAGAGCACAAGCGTAGCCCCCGGCTCGAGCTCGATTTCGAGGTCGAGCACGTTAGAGCCGGAGCGCACACCCAACATCATTCCCCGCACACTCGGACAGTGGGTAGAGCCGTCTGCCGCCAGCAACACCGGCGGCGGATGGCCCGCTGTCGCGATGACTGCCCGAGCAGGTCCAAGCGCCAAGTCCAGGCGGGCTACCACAACAGTGGCAAAGCGTTGGGATAGGTCATGCCCGAGCATCACCTCGTTGACCGCTCCGAGCACCTGTGCAGGGCTCGCACGCACGAACGCAAACGCGCGGATGCTGTGACGCACAAGCGCCGTCACCGCCGCCGCCTCTGGCCCCTTGCCACAAACGTCGCCCACAACAAGCCAACAGCCAAGCGGCGTGGTGAACACGTCGTAAAAGTCTCCGCCCACTTCGTTCCCCTCCCCGACCGGGTGATAGGCCGAGGAGAGCGCCAACCTCTCGAGCGCCGGCAGCGTCTCGGGCAGCAGGCTGCGCTGCAGCGTGCGTGCCAAGTGTGTACGTGCCGCGTACATGTTCGAGTTGTCCAGCGCTGTGGCAGCACGATCGGCGAGGTCGCGCATGAGCGACAGCTCCTCTGAGTCGTGACGACGACCCCCGTTTAGGTAGAAGAACGACAACGCACCCAATACTCGCCTGCGAGCGATCAACGGCATCACGATTACCGAGTGGTAGCCGCTCGAGGCGACGAACTGGCGAGACTCGGGCTCAAGTGCGATCTGATCGAGGGCGCGCGCATCTGTCAGGTCATGGGCCACAACTGGCTCGCGCGTGCGGATCGCGCGTGCCACTGGATGCTCGCTGTCGAGGTCGAGTGGTTGCTCGGCGCGCAGAGCCTCCAATTGGGTCACAACCTCCTTACGCTCTGCTACAGCGACTGTGTCGCCCACCGTTCCGTCTTCGCCCAAGAGGTCGACTACGCACATCTCTGCGAGTCTCGGCACAGCCATGTCGGCGATCGCTTGCATCGTCTGACGAGGGTCAAGCGAACGATCGAATACCCCGCCCGCCGCTGCCAGCAACTCCCGCGCCTCACCAGCTCTACGACGCTTACTCCACCCCTTCAACAGCACCTACGCTCACCCCCAGTTCCAGCATCCTCCTGTGACTCCACGGTAGTGCAAGGAGCCCGATGCAGCTTGGCTCTCTGCTGAGACCGACGGCGCTCGCTGTCAACCTGGGCCCGAGAGGAGGCCACGGCCCAAAGGAGGCGTCGCTTACATCGGCCTCGTAGCTCGCTCCACGCGCTCCCCGCGCTCGGTTAGGCACCATTCATTTGGAGCACCCTTTGACTGCGCCTGATCTACGTTCTCGATCAAGTCGAGGCGCTCCAGTCTCGAAAGCAGCTTCGAGATTTGGCCCTGATCGGCGATGCCGGCCCCATCGGCCACTTCGCGGTTGCTCGCTCCAGGATGCTCCCTGATTGCCGTCAGCACACGCACTGTGCGGTATGTCAAGCGCATGTCGAGCCCAGCCATTGGGTCCTTTCCAACGCCGGGATCAGTCTTCCCCCGTCGACGCACCTCTGGCGCCGACCGAGACAGTTCTCGACCAGCCGCGCGCACGCCAAGATATGGCAGCACGATCATGCTCATCAGTGACCCGTGCAGTCCGATGTATGGCTTGGTGCTCCGTTCGAGCAGACGTGTGTGGATCACAGCGAAGACTGCGCCGATCACTCCTTCGGCTGTCACGCTCGGTGGCTCGCGTCTGACGGTGGCGGCTGTACGACCCTGGTCGATCACATTGCGTAGATGCACAAGCACGCGCGCGCGCTCCTCGAGCACGCGCGAACCTCCCCCGAGCGCGTCCACGATGCACAGTCGCCCGAGCTCGGGCTCCTCATCAATGAAAACCAGCAGGGCGGCCAGACCGGCACGAACCCCCTCACGCCATGAGGATTCTTGCTCAAATGCCTCCACAACTCTTACTCTCATCTGCTCGAGCGTACGTTCGAACACCGCCAAGAAGCAGTCCTCGCGGTCGACGAAGAGGTCATAGAACGTCTTGCGAGACACTTTGGCCCGGCCGATCACCTGCGCGACGGTGAGCCGTGAGTACCCATTCTCCTCGATGGCCTCGACCGCCGCACTGAGCATCCGGGCGCGTTGGATCTCAGTTACGTGCCCACGCGGCACCTCGTCATGCCTGGGACGCAACACCGGCGCTTTCGAGCGCGTCTGATTGATTGAAGCCATGTTTCCTTGCCTAGTCGGTGCTATTCAACATTGACCCTGCTCCGCCGCCCGCGGGGCAGGGCGCCCGGTCGCAAACGCGACGCCCTCCGCACAACCTGTCTCGGCCATGCGTCACACGGAGAGGTTCACGGGTTCGAGCGCTCAAGTCGAGCCGTGTCTCCTACTTCTTTGCTGGTTGCCCCCACGCTCGCAAAACGCCAGTCGCACCGCCTATCCTGCTGCTCTGTCCCTTTGAGCGGCGAATCTGACGATCTGCCCTTCGTGCCGCAACCATCAGGCCAGTAAACACACGGAAAGCCAGTAATTATCGGCGTTTTGCTCGGGTCAAATGTCTCTGACCGCGCTCTGCCGTGTTGGCTTGAGTGAGCTTCTCAAGGCTTATCTTGCCTACATAAAAGAGCGGACATGCAAGTCCTGCGAGTCTTTCGCGATCGAGTCCTTGAGCAATCTGGATGTCTATTGAGCCTCCGCGGATCGCGAGTTTGACTATTCAGCTGGCTCGACCCTCACCTCGCAAGTGACGCAATTCGCGATGAAGCACGCTTGGCGGGCCCGGTTGTGAAGGCTCTCGATCACCTCGCGAGGCACGTCTGCGGCAAACACAACGCGTGGGCGCAGTACCACTGCAACGAACTTTTCATCGTCCATCGTCCCCTCAGGCTCATCCTCATAGGAGACAGCTCTCAGGCGCTCGCGGCGGGCAAAATCCAGAAACCACAGCATGTGACACGTCGACAGGGCAGCGACGAACAATTCCTCCGGATCAGCCTTTTTGGGATCACCACCCCGTGCTTGAGCGCACGAGCCCGCGACCGTCTGACTTGCCAACTGGATCTCGTGTGCGCGCAGGTCGTGCTTGCCTCCGTGCCAGCTGACACTCACACGATGCTTCGTCGTCTCACCTGTATCGACAGGGTCCGGCTTTAGACGCCAAGGCGGATCAAGACGGTTCTTGCCGGCGTGGTAAATGAATATTCTGTTTTCGTCGGGATCGAGGAGAATCGCCTCACGCCACAGATAGGGCTGATCGACCGGTTCACAAACGAAGCTGAACCCAGCTCGCTCGAGCACCTCCACGGCTCGGTCGACATTGTCAACCTCGAAGTGGATGCTAGTGCTCGGCTCTGACAGCGGATGCCCTGAGCGATGGAGTGACAGAGTGGTGTCTCCCTTCGGAGCGAGCAGACGCGCATAGTCTGGATAGTCCGCCACAATCTGCGTGAGTCCCAGTCGGCTATAGAAGCGTGCCGATGACTCGACGTCTCTGACCGCGAGCGTTACGTGATTAAGGCGCACTACAGCCGACGATACATGCCTGCGCTATTGCGATAACTGCGCTAGAGCAGAAACCGATAATCACAAGCCTTCGCTGAAGGGTGAGCGACGGGATTCGAACCCGCGACCGCCGAGACCACAACCCGGAGCTCTACCAACTGAGCTACGCCCACCAAGCTGGTAGGTCGGAGTCTAGCGACGTGACCAGGCGCCATGCCTGGGGGTGTCCTTGCTCTAGCTGGCTGGCTGCCGCGAGCTACGGGGCGATCAGGCCTTACGGATCAGAGCGGACGACGAGCCCCCGGTATTCGACCAGCTGACGATTCCATGGAGAGCACGCTCAACTTGCTCACCCGGGGTGCATGATTCGACATCATCAGTGTCGCGAACGACGAGCACAACTGCGAGTCGCGACTCAGCGAGCGAGCGAACAGCGTATTCGGCCAGCTTCAGACAGTCGCTTGCCGAGCGCTTGGGATAGCGCTCGCGCGCGAGCTGCCACACGATTGCGAGGGGCTCCGGTTGCTCGCCGAGCCTTGCCAGGGCTTCAAGGCCCAACGAGTCGGCGGCCAGGCGCAGGTCTAGTGGTGCGTCGGCGTGGGTCGAAGGGTCGCTGTCGGTGCTTCGCGCGATGGAGGCCAACGACTCTTCAGCGCCAGCCACGCTTGAGGCGCTCGCCGTTCCGGCGCCCGCTCCCGCCGTAGCCTTTGAGGCTGCGCGTGCAGTGGCAAGCAACCGCTCGGTGACGTCCTGTCCCTGGCGTGCCGCGTTGCGCCAACCGCGCCCCATCGAGAGCTGCTCGACGGGTAGTTGAGGGCCCTCAAGCACCTTCAGGTGGGCCTGGTGCGGATTCCACTGGCGTTCTCCGAGCTCTATCCACTCGCCTTGAGCCCATGCATCGAGGACCATCGCCTGCAACTCCTGTTCGGTGAGGTTGAAACGGCAGAAGTTGTGGGGGAACTGACGCAGCTCGACGTGATACATGCTGCTAAGGCTCGCAAATCGCCGCTCACAACGACTTTGCCGGCTCAACCAGAGCGCCCGGAAAGCCGATGAGCGGCACATGCAGAACAATGGCGAACATCTTTGGCGTCGTGTGCCGCAACTCTCCAGAGTGCTCGGCTGGATGTTCCTGGGGTTGCCCATGCGCCGCCAACGTGGCGAGCGTCGCACTAGCGCTACCGCTACCGTCACAAGGAGTTGGGGAGCCTGGTGGGCCCACCACCAGACCCTGCTGCGCCTCCTCGCCATCGTTGCGCTGTGCTGGTCGGCTACCTATCTCGCCTGGAGGATTGGCTGGAGTTGGCATAGGTCCAACCCGGTGCTGTGGGCGTGTCTGTTGCTCGCCGAGCTATACGGCCTGTGGAACCTTGCAACGCTCGCGTGGCTCACCTGGGATGTGAGACTGCCTGAGCGACCTCCCTCCTCACCGGGATGCAGCGTGGATGTGTATATCTGCACATACGACGAGCCACAGGCGGTGCTAGAGGCAACGCTTGCCGGTTGTGCCCTCATGACTTATCCGCACACGACCTGGCTGCTGGACGATGGCGCCCGTCCGGAGATCGCAGAGCTCGCTCGAGCGTGGGGAACGCGCTACCTGACGCGCCCCGACAAAGCACATGCGAAGGCGGGCAACATCAATCATGCGCTGCCGCGCACCGAAGGTGAGTTCGTGCTTGTGCTGGATGCCGACCACGTGCCACTCCCCGATGCCCTGGACACACTCGTTGGCTACTTCAAGGACCCAGAGGTAGCGCTCGTTCAGACCCCTCACGACTTCTCCAACCACGACTCGATCCAGCACTACGATCTGGGCCGTCACGAGCAATCGGTGTTCTTCTCGGCCATCTGTGTGGGCAAGAACCGTCACAACGCGGCCTTCTGGTGCGGCTCCTGCGCCCTGATCCGACGCAAGGCGTTGCTCTCCGTTGGGGGTGTGGCGACGGATACGATCGCCGAGGACTTCCACACAACGATCAAGCTCCACCGGCGTGGCTGGCGTACCCACTATGACGATCGCATCATCGCCCAGGGACGTGCTCCGCACGACCTTGCTGCCTATCTGCTCCAGCGCGACCGTTGGGCGCGTGGCAATCTTGCTGTCTTTACAACGCGCGAGAGCCCTCTGCGCGCGCACGAGCTGACGGCAAGCCAGCGGATGAGCTACCTAGCGAGCCTTGTCTCCTACCTGGCTGGCCCGATGCGTCTGCTGATGCTGGCGATCCTCGCGGCAGTGTTGTGGACCGGAGCGCTCCCGTTGCGAATCGCACCGCTGGCGCTAGCAGGGCTTTGGGCTCCAGCGACGCTGCTGATGGTGCTTGCTGGCTCCGCGCTCTGCCGCGGACAGCAGAGCAGCGGCGAGGCGACTCACTACGAACTATGCACTGCGGAGATCTTCACACGTGCGTTGCGCTGCGTCTTGCGGCCCGGCAGGGCGAACTTCCGGGTGACACCGAAGGAGGGGATCGACCGTGGCGGCTGGGAGGCGCTACGTCAGTTCCGTGTACTGCTCCTGTGTGTGGCGCTGCTCCTCTCGGGGCTCCTGATGCGGATCGCCGAGGACCTCGGCGCGGGAGTTTTGCCGGCAATGCACGGCTTTGCCGCCTGGTTCGTGCCGCTGCTCGGGGTGGTCGAGCTGCGACGCGTGGTTCGCACCCTCGTACTGGTGGGTCGTAGACGCCAGTTGCGCGGTGAGTACCGCACCCAGCTTGCAGCTGCAGCAGTGATCGTGCCGAGCGAGGACCTCACAGATGAGGGGCCTTCACTACTAGGACGTATGTGCGACATCACCACCGGCGGTGTTGGCTTCGAGCTCTCCCGGCCCCTCCCAATAGGAACCCTTGCCAGCTTGACGGTCCAGCTTCCAGGCGTAACCGGGGAGCCTATGGTCACACGCCTGGGAGTGGCGGTGCGCTCCTGCATGGCGCATGGACACGATTGGCGCATCGGTGCGGCGATCGTCGACTGTGAGGAGAGCGACCGGCGGCGTGTGATCGCCTACTGCAATGTGGTGTGGCCTTACCGGCGTTTGCGTGGCGAAGCGGAGCCGGTGCCATCGATCTCAGGCTCGTCCTACGACGAGGCGATCTCATCTCTCCGGCAGTATGAAGCGCCGCTCGCCTCGACAAGCTGAGCGTACGCCAGCGTCATAGCTGCGGTTATTTGCCGACCGACTTTGGCTGTGGTGAGGCGCCAGGTTGCCCACCATGCAGGTCGTTCGACGGCGACTCGGGCCCATATGACTGTGGACCAATTAAGCCCAGGATGCTAAAGCTCTATAGTTCTAGTACTCTAATACTCTAGTGGTGCTGCTAGCCACGACGGAGGCATCAGAGATCATCGCTAACCCGCCCGAGCGGTAGATGAGCGGGGGAACAGGAGAGCGCGTTCGTGACCATTCGGGCTGGACTTCTCAGTGTCATCGTTTGTGTGTTGGCCGGCATGACTGCGTTGAGCTCCGCCAGGGCGCAACCAATGCTCGGATTCGAAAGCTCGAGCACACTCGCGAGCAATGCGGATAGCTCGTTGGATCTGCTGGCTGGCTCGCATCCGTATGCGCTTACGACGACCTTCAAGCTGAATACAACGACGAACTCCGAAGGACGCCTTGTGCCCCAAGGAGGCGATCTAAAGGATCTCGTGGCCGAGCTCCCACCGGGCCTGACAGTCAATCCACTCGCGATACCACGGTGTGGCGCGGGTGAATTTGCGACAGTCAACTCGAGCACCGATGAAGACGGGTGTCCAAACGCCTCGTCCATTGGCGTTGTGGCAGTGGAAAATCTGGCGCCCACAACACTGACAGAACGCAAAGTGTCTATTTATCCGCTCTATGATCTGACGCCGCCCATCGGCTCGGCGGCGCTATTTGGCTTCATGGTCGGAAATAGGGCGGTGTATCTGACACCGTCGGTTCGCACCGGTGGCGACTACGGGCTTACGGTGGCCATGACAGGCATGCCCCAGGACGTTCACGTGTTTGGTAGCACTGTGACGTTCTGGGGTGTGCCGGCAGAGTCCGGGCACGACACAGAACGCGGAGATTGCGTACAGAGCCTCGGTACGTGCCCAGCAGGCCTTCCGCCAAGGCCGTTTCTGACACTGCCTACACAGTGCATCACACCACCGACCGTATCCCTGCGCGCGGACTCATGGCAAGAACCAGGACAGTTCAGCGCTTTGGCCTCAGACCCAATTACCGGTGGCAAGCTAGCTCTGACTGCGTGCGAAGCACTCGACTTCAGTCCGTCTTTCCACGCACAAGTGGAAAGCACTGCTACGGACGCCCCGACGGGATTGAAGGTCTCTCTGCACCTGCCACAGAGTGAAGAAGCGTTGGGTCTGGCCGAGGCGGAGCTTGAGGAAGGCGTCGTTACCCTCCCGCCGGGGATGACATTGAACCTCTCGCGAGTTGGCACACTGCTTGGCTGTCCACTCGAAGGACCCGAAGGGATCGATCTGAGCTCAAGCGAGCCCGCTCACTGCCCCGAAGCCTCGAAGATCGGGAGCGTGAGGATCAAAGCACCATTCCTGCCAGAAGAGCTTCAAGGCAGCGTGTATGTAGCGCAGCAGGGCAATCTGCCCGGCAACGGCACGAATCCGTTCAAGTCGCTGATTGCGATCTACATCTTCGCCGAAGCTTCAGGGGTAGTGGTGAAGCTACCTGGCGAAGTGAGCGCAAACCCGGGAACGGGTCAGTTGACTATGCACATTGGCCCTGACCCTGTCACGGGTGAGGCTTTCGCGCCGCAACTGCCCTTTGAAGACATTGAACTGGAATTCTCTGGAGGGAGTGAGGGGGATCTGGTCACACCAACGACATGCGGTAGCTACGCGACGAGCGCAGCACTGGCGCCGTGGAGTGGCGCAGCGCCTGCTGCCCTTGCAGATGAACTCTCAATTACCCAAGGATGCACGAACGGGTTCAACCCATCGCTCTCGGCCGACACAGTTGACAAACAAGCCGGCGGATTCAGCACGTTCACGACCACACTCGCGCGTCGAGACGGCGAACAGGAAATCAAGGGTATGTCGCTCACAACGCCATCGGGCCTGCAGGGAACTCTCAAAGGAGTGACGTTGTGCCCCGAGCCGCAGGCATCGCTTGGCACTTGCGGGGCGCAAAGCCTGATAGGGGAAGCGACTAGCTCTGTCGGAGCCGGACCGGACCCTTTTGCTATCAAGGGTGGCAAGGTTTATCTCACCGGACCGCACGGCGGCGGACCGTTTGGCCTATCGCTTGTGGTACCCGCGGTCGCCGGCCCATTCAACCTCGGCCCCGAAGGACATCCGCTCGTCATCCGCGCCGCCATCCAAGTCGACCCAATCACGGCGCAGAACACGATCGTCACAGACGCTGCTGGTCCCTATTCGATACCGAGCATCCTCGAAGGCTTCGTTCCCCAAATCAAGTCCGTCAATATCACCATCAACCGTCCCGATTTCATCTTCAATCCCACCACATGCGCAGCACAGTCCATCACCGGCGTGATCACAAGCGCTCAGGGGCAGACCGCAAACGTCTCCACCCCATTCCAGGCAACCAACTGCGCCTCTCTGCCATTTAGCCCAAAGCTCAGGGCCTCGACTGTGGGGCGCCCCTCGCGGACAAACGGGATCGGCTTCAACGTGAAGATCGTGCAGGGCGTTGCTGGAGAGGCGAACGCTCAGTCGGTCAAGGTGGACCTCCCCAAGCAGCTTCCCTCTCGCTTGACGACGCTGCAGAAGGCATGCCGGGCCTCGGTATTCCAGTCTAACCCCGCAAGCTGTCCGGCCGGGTCGATCGTTGGGACGGCTATTGCTGTGACACCGATCTTGCCCGTGCCGATGGCTGGTCCTGCTTACTTTGTAAGCCATGGTGGCGCGAAGTTCCCCGAACTCGTGATTGTGCTGCAGGGCTACGGCGTGACCATCGACCTATACGGGGAAACATTCATCAGCAAAGCAGGTATTACAAGCAGCACCTTCTCGCGCATCCCAGACGCCCCGGTCTCTAGCTTCGAACTGCATCTACCTGCAGGCAAGGACTCGGCTCTTACGGCCCACAACAACCTGTGTACGAGCGACCTGCGGACGCCAACCCTGATCGTCGCCCAAAACGGGGCTGTGGTCAAGGAAGATCCCAAGATCGCGGTTAGCGGCTGCCGACCGGCGATCAAGGTGGTGCGCCATCGGGTGCGCGGAAACGTTGCGATGATCCTGGTGAGCGTACCCTCGGCCGGGAAGCTCCGGGCTAGCGGCGACGGGCTCTCGCGGGCTACCAGGAAGCTCGAGAGGGCCGGAACGGTGATGGTCAGGCTGACCCTGTCAAAGAGCAAGCGGCGTCTGCTTGCTCATCGTCGTGGGCGTGGGCTGAGAATCGCTGTCAAGCTGCTGTTCGTCCCGAGCCACGGTGGCAGGCTCTCTGGCCATGTGACAGTGCTCGTGCGCTAAGACCCTCGCGCGATATCGCCGCTTCCGGCATCGCGCGCGTCGGCCGGTCCAGGCGGATCAGGGACTTGAGTAGCCCATCTGCACCCGAATGGAAGTACTCAGTTTGGTTGCGTCCCCGGCTGCCCATAGGCTTCTCACACCACGATGTCCGATGCGTGCACTTGCCTGATCCGGCGTTTGGGCCTCTGAGATGCCATCCCAAGCCCTCGCTCTGGCGCTAGCCGCCTCGATCTATCCGCCGGCGGTGGCCGCTGTGATCGCCTTGGGACGAGGGTCGCAGGTGCGCTCACGCGTATTTGCCTTTGTTTTGGCGGCAGCGATCGTCACCTATGCGACCGGCGCCCTGATGCTGTTTGTATTGAACGATCTCGGCACAACCGGCCCTAGCCACCGGACTCCGAGTGCGGCCCTCGATCTGGCTCTGGGTGTGCTGCTCATTGGGCTGGCGGTCCGTCTACGCAGCAAGCGGAAAGATCCGCCAAAGCAAGGCGGCACGTCCAAGATCGAGCGCTACCTGCAGAGCCGTCCGCTCGCGTTCGTGCTGGGCCTCACTCTCTACGTTCTGCCCTCGCCGATCTATATCGGCGCCGTCAAGTCGATCACCGACGCAAAGCTCTCGACCAGCAGCGAGCTGTTGGCGCTCGCTGTGACTGTCGCGGTGATGCTGTGGCTGATCGAGCTTCCGATGCTGATGCTGTTGCTTGTCCCCCACCGCGCGTCGATCGCACTCGAACGCATCAATGTGTGGTTTACGCAGCACGGTCGGCTGCTGGCGGTGCTCGCCTGCGCGGTAGCGGGCGCTTATCTCGCCATCAAGGGCCTAGCCGACTTGGTTGGCTAGGCCGCAACCAAATAGCTCGCCCAAGCCTGACGCCCAGCATCGACTCACTCGCGATCAGTTGAGCGGATCGCCTTGAGTGTCGCGATGTAGTCCTGTGGGAAGACGTGACGCTCAGCGGCTACAACGAGCCGATCTAGATACTCGCGAGACGGCCAGACTTCGCTTCGCTCCTTCACAAGCACGGTGTAGATGATCGCATCGCACTTCGAGCAGTCTGCCGCGAGCCAAACGGGCTTTCGCTCGCGCGTGTATGCCCAGCCGTAGCCCTCCTTGCGGTCGAGCGTATCGATATCTCTGTCGCTCAACTCGTACAACACCCCCCACACCTCGCTGCATGAGGCCGCCACCACGTCCGCGACCCCCGTACCGCTTAGGACTGAGCGGCGCGTAAACGCGAGCCGATGCTCATCTATGCAGGCAGAGCCGAGACAGCGGGAGGATGGGCATTGCATGCGCATCGCTTGCTCATCCATGTTGCTGCCATAGGCGAAGTACGAGATGAGCATTGTCAAAGTGGTGCTGGCGGATTACGTCGTGATGCCAAACCCCAAAAGCCAACGCTTTTCGAGGGCTCTCAGCCGAGGACGAAGCGGGGGACCGAGGAATCGAACCTCGAGCAAGGGTTTTGGAGACCCCCATGTTACCGTTACACCAGTCCCCCAAAATGCCCAATTTGCAGGCAGTTTGGTCTTTTATAAACGCTCGCCAGAGGCTGCGGGTCAAATCGTGCGCTGGTCGCGTTCGGCGAAATGTCGTATATGCGCCCTACGCTCCGGCATTCAGGATACTCTTGGGAGGAGATGCTCGGACGCTTGGGGATGCTTGCCGCAGTGCTCACCGTTGGGCTCACCCCCACCGGCGCAGCAGCTGCGCCCAGGGACGTGTCCTCAACGCACGCCTATCTCGTCGCTGGCTATGCGGCTCTGCACTCCGTGGTGACCAAATGGTCCTCCGTGGAAGCAGACATACACAAGCTCGACCTCAAGTTCCACGCGGAATGCCCCGACGTAGGCGCCGGCTCCCCTCAGAGCGAAGAAGAGCAGAAGCTGAGCTACGAGGTAGCAGGCGCGCTGTGGGCAACCGGATACCACACGGACACGAAGGTCGTTCAGGCCTTCATCAAGGCTGTGAAGCCTTTGAGATGGAGCAACCCCGCGATCACCCGTAGCGCCCACAAGTTCACCGAAGGCTTGCGCGAAATGACTGCCCTTCCGATACCGGACCTCTGCGGAGACGTGCGCTCTTGGGGTGCAGGCGGCTTCAAGGCCGTTTCCGCCGATACCCAGCAATTCGATCGACGCGTGGAAGCGATCGAAGTCAAGGAAGTCCCGCGGCGGCTGCTCGCCCCGTTCGTGCAGCCATCCGACAAAGCGCTCCGCGCCACGGACGAACGCCTCGCCACCAAGTTCGAAGAACTCGAATTCCAGAGGGGCCAGGACGACTGGAACACCCTGCTCGAAACGCTCGCACTGAACCAGTAGCGCTCACGTAGCCCGATTCCCACCGCTCAGTGGCGCTAAAGCGCGCATCTGACTAATCGCGCCAAGACTCAAGCTAGCCGGCGAATTGGCCGAAAAGGTGTCCAGACAGCACTGGACACTCTTGTGACATTTCGCACATTCTTTCGGCATAACGCACCGCGTGACGACGGCTTCGCACTAATCGAAGTTGTTATCAGCGCGTTCCTTGTCGCGATCATCGTGGTGGCGCTGCTCACCGGCATCGATTCTGCAGGCAGAGCAAGCGCCGACGAGCGCTTTCACAACGAGGCGGCAGTCATTGCTGCTCAATCCCAGGAGGCGCTCAGGAGCGACCCGGCAAGCTCCCTGGACACAATCCAGCTGACCCCACATGTCTACACCCAGACGGTAAGCAACGAGACCTTCACAGTCACCGAGAAAGTCACATTCGTGAACGGTTCAAATGGGAAAACAGGCTGCGCCGCAAGCGGAGGATCGGAAGCCAAACAGAGCGGCGACTATCTGCAGATCACCTCCTCCGTCACTTGGCCTCAGCTGGTTGCCGTCAAACGCCCGGCCGTGAGCCAGTCGAGCGTGATCACTCCGCCGGACGGATCTTCGCTCGAGGTGGATGTCACTAACGGCGAAACCACCCCTCTGCCGGTAGAAGGCGTCACCGTCATCGCCAATGAAGTGCAGACCACCACGAGCAGCGCGGGCTGCGTGCTCTATGCATCGATCCCTGCCACCACCGTCAGCCTCGAAGCCTTCAAGATCGGCTATGTGACCGAGAGCGGCGAATACAAAGTCAAGGCAAAAGAAGTATCGATAGCACCCAACCTGACCACACACCATGAAATCACCCTCGCACCTGGCGGGTCCATCGCAGCCGAATTCACCTATAAGGGCAAAGCCGCCGAAGGGGACACTTTTGTCGTCTTCAATAAACAAATGGGCGTGTCTCCGGAATACGAAGTGGGCTCCACCAAAATAACGACATCCGGAAACGCCGAATACGAAGCTGTTCCGAGCACCTATCTTGCCAGCGCCCAGACGGCCGTCAACCCGAGCGAATACC
>JBAPMC010000441.1:0-7885 GCA_049278415.1 Solirubrobacteraceae bacterium | reverse complement strand
GATCACAGGCATGTTGCCCATCGGCTCCACCTCGATCACACCGTCCTTGGAAGACGCACGCGCATGGTCGAGGTGGGTGTGGCAGGCAAGTCCCGGTTCGCCGTTGATGCGCACACCGCAGGAGCCGCAGATCGCCGCTCTGCAGGAGCAGCGAATCCCGATCGAGCCGTCGAACTTGGCCTTGGCTTGCAGAATGCCCTCGAGCACCGAGCGGTGGGGCTCCAGCTCGATCGTGTGCTCGTCCCAGTAAGGCGCCTCGCCCGACTCCGGGTCAAAGCGGCGCATGCGCAGCGTGAACTGCTCCGGCGGCTTGTGCGTTTCGGCCATCAGGCGCGCTCCTTCTCGGTCGGGTGAAGCCCGTGGGGCACGGTGAAAGGCATCAGTATTTCCGCTCCTCCGGCTGCCACTGGGTGAACGTGACCGGCGAATAGCTCACCTGCGGCCCATCCGCGGTGTCCGTGATGTCGATGTGCTTGAGCCACTCCTCGTCGTTGCGCTCGGGGAAGTCGGTGCGGAACTGGGCCCCGCGGGACTCCTTGCGCTCAATCGCCGCAACCACGGTCGCCTCGGCGCAGTCGATCATGTAGCCGAGCTCGATCGCCCCGAGCACGTCCTGGTTGAAGACGGCGCCGCGATCGTCGATGTAGGCGTCCCTGGCCTCGTCCTTCAGGCGCTTGACGATCTCATAGGCCTTGTCCAGACCCTCCTGGTCGCGGTACACCGCCACGTACTGGTTCATCGTCTCGCCGAGCTCCTGCTTGATCTCAGAGACCCGTCTGCCCGTGCGGGGCCTTGCAATGATCGCGTCGATCATCGCCACGTCCTCACGCAGCCGGGCGTCGGTGGTCTCGGGCATCGCCATCGAGGCGGAGCGTGCCGCGGCGTGCTCGCCGGCGCGGCGGCCGAAGATCAACGTGTCGAGCAGCGAGTTGGCCCCGAGGCGGTTGCCGCCGTGCACCGACACACACGCCACCTCGCCGGCTGCATACAGGCCTTCAATCGAAGTTGCTCCGTCGACGTCGGTCTTCACGCCACCCATGATGTAGTGCTGGCCCGGGCGGATCATGATCGGCTCGCGCGTGATGTCAACGCCCGCGAAGTCCTTGCCGATGTTAACGATCTCGCGCAGCGCCTCGAGCGTTCGCTTGCGTGGCACCTTGGTGATGTCGAGGTAGATCCCGTCTTTGTTGGCCCCAACCCCGCGACCCTCGAGGATCTCGGTCTGCTCGGCGCGGGACACCACGTCGCGGGAAGCCAGCTCCATCTTGTTGGGGGCGTACTTCTCCATGAAGCGCTCGCCCTCGGAGTTGAGCAGCACCGCGCCCTCGCCGCGGGCGCCCTCTGTTATGAGCAGGCCGTTCTCCACAAGCGTGGTGGGGTGATACTGCACCATCTCCATGTCCATCAAGGGCGCGCCGATGCGATAGGCCTGGGCGATCCCGTCGCCGGTCACGATCAGGGCGTTGGTGGTGGGGCTGTAAACCTGGCCGGCCCCACCGCAGGCGAGGATCACGTTCTTGGCTTTGAGCACCTCCATGCGCCCTGAGCGCACGTCACGTGCCACAACTCCGCAGCAGCGCCCGCTCTCGTCCTGTAGCAGCGAGGTAACGAACCACTCCTCGTAGCGCTCAACCTGTTCGTGATGCTTCATCAGCTGCTCGTAGAGCACGTGCAATATCGCCTGGCCGGTGATGTCAGCCACATAGGCGGTGCGCTTCATCGAGGCGCCGCCGAAAGCGCGCAGGTCCAGTTCGCCTGAGTCGTTGCGGTGGAAGGTCACACCTATGTGCTCCAGGTGCATAACCTCCTTGGGCGCCTCCGAGCACATGATCTCGATCGCGTCCTGGTCGCCGAGGAAGTCCGAGCCCTTGACCGTGTCATAGGCGTGTGATTTCCAGTCGTCAGCAACATTGATCGCCGCGTTTATTCCGCCAGCGGCTGCAACCGAGTGGGAGCGCACAGGGTGGACCTTGCTCACAATCGCAACGCTTGCGCCTGCCTCTGCGGCGGCGAGCGCGGCACGCTGGCCTGCGAGACCTGCGCCGATGATCAAGACGTCGTGTGCTGGCATGGCTCCCTGGGGATCGTCGGAGAGAAGGGTTGTGTCGGGCGAGACTCTATAACGAGCGCCACCGTGCGCGCCGAGCCGCGGACGCTGCGGTTGCCTGGGCCTTACGGGACCCGCGCGCCATAGGACTCGATATATCGCGGTCTCACAGGCTCGCTAGGACCCGCCCGCTGGATTGAGCGCTTGGCGGATCTGGGCGACTGTGACGACTCCCCGCAGGACGCCGTCGGCGTCGACCGCCACCATTCCGCCGAGCCGGCCGAGGCCCTCGCTGCGCAAGAGCGACTCGAGCGGCTCCTGCTCGTCGATGCCCACCGCCAAGTCCTGCTCGAGCACGTCGCCCACCTCAAGCGCCGGGCGCCCGGCGGCGATCTCGGCGTCGATTCGCTCCGAGCGCACCACGCCAAGGAAGTGACGGGCATGGTCCACAACCGCGAACCAGGGGCTGCGGTAGCGCTGGAAGAACTGCTCCTGTGCCTCCAGCACCTTCAGCTCCGCGGGAATGGTGGGGGGCTCACGATCCATGATGTCCGCCACCCTCACGCTCTGAATGCGCTGACCGAGCGCCCCCTGCGTCACCGCTCCCCCCGAGGCCTGGTAGAGGATCAGCCCGAGCACGAGCGTGAACAGGCCGAAGCTGTTGCCGCTCAACAGGCCCAGCAGGCCAATCAGGCCGAGCACCAAGGCGAAGCCCTGGCCGGCGCGACCGGTGATCCGCGTGCCGCGGTTACGGTCGCCGGTGCGCCACCAGATTGCGGCGCGCGCGATCCGTCCGCCGTCGAGTGGAAAGGCGGGTACGAGGTTGAACAGCAGCAACGCCATGTTGATGAACGCAAGCCATGCCAACAGCGCCAGCACGGGCGTGGTGGTGAAGCCTTCGCGGGTGAGCACGGCGTCGGTGAAGTGCCCGCCGCTGGCTATTGCAGCAGTTGCTCCGATACAGACGAGCACAATCGCGAATGTCGCAGCGGGACCGGCCGCTGAGATCTTGAATTCCTCGCCCGGGGTCTCCGGTTCGCGCTCGGGCTTGGCCATGCCGCCAAAGAACCACAGGTCGATCCCGAGGATGGCGATGCCCTGGCGCCGCGAGACGAACGCATGCCCCAGCTCGTGCAGCACCAGCGAGGCGAAGTAGCCAAGCGCCCCACCGACGGCAACCGCGTACGCGGTGGTCGTTGAGCCTCCGAGCACTTCGTGGAAGTACTGGGAGAGGAAGATGATGAGAAAGGCCAGTACAAGGAACCAGCTAGCGCTGACACCAACTCTGATGCCAAAGATGCGAGCCAGCTGGATGCTGCCGCGTGGCGACATTGGACCTCTGGTAGCCATGTAATAGATGGTAGGGGCGAGATGGTAGGAGCGCCCGGCGTGCTGTCAGCGCCGAGCGTCGCTAACGCGCTTGAGGGCGCCCCCGCTCGATGATCGCCTCGAAGTCGGTGTCAGCGGGGAGCGTGCCGTACTCAAGGCCCCCGTCGCCGCCGAGGCGTGAGGCGCAGAAAGCATCCGCAACCGCCGGGGGGGCGTGGCGCACGAGCAGCGAGCCCTGCAGGGCGAGCGCCATGCCCTCCACGATCCTGCGTGCCCGCATCTCGAGCGTTGCGGGGTCTGAGAACTGACGCTCGAGCTTCTGTACGTGCGCGTCCAGGCGCGCGTCGGCCCCTTGGGCTTCGCGTACCTCGTGCATGAACACCTCAAGTGAGCGTGGTGTGCGCACGAGCGCGCGCAGCACGTCGAGGCTCATCACGTTGCCCGAGCCCTCCCAAATCGAGGCGAGCGGCGCCTCGCGGTACAGGCGCGGCATCCCGGACTCCTCTACATAGCCGTTGCCGCCGAGGCACTCCAGTGACTCAAAGGCGTGGTTGGGGGCACGCTTGCACACCCAGTACTTGCCTACGGCGGTTGCCAGGCGCTTGAAGAGGTGGGCGTCGCCAAGCTCGTCGCCGTCGCTCCCGGGTGTCTCTGCGCCCGCCTCGTCGTAGGCGCGGGCGAGACGCATCGCGAGCATCGTTGACGCCTCCGACTCAAGGCACAGGTCGGCGAGCACGTTGCGCATCAAGGGCTGGTCGATCAAGCGCTTCCCAAAGGCTGAGCGATAGGCGGCGTGATGGGTGGCGTTGACAACGCCGGCGCGCATCCCGGCGGCCCCGCCGATCACGCAGTCAAGGCGCGTGTGGCCAACCATCTCGATGATCGTGGGCACGCCTCGCCCGGGCTCGCCAACCATGCGTGCCCAGGCGTTGTGGAATTCCACCTCGCTGGAGGCGTTTGAGTGGTTGCCGAGCTTGTCCTTCAAGCGCTGGATGTGAAACGCGTTGCGGCTGCCGTCGGGGAGGATGCGCGGCAACAGAAAGCAGGAGAGGCCATCGTCGGTCTGGGCGAGCACCAGGAACAGGTCCGACATCGGCGCCGAGCAGAACCACTTGTGCCCGGTTATCTCATACTCGGCTCCGGGGCCGCCGCCGTTTACCGGTCGGGCGAAGGTGGTATTGGCTTTCACGTCCGAGCCGCCCTGCTTCTCGGTCATCGCCATGCCGGCGATCGCCGAGCCCTTCTCGCTCGCTGGGACCAGACGTGGGTCGTATTTGGTTGCGGTCACAAGCGGACCCCACTCAGCCAAAAGCTCCGGCTGGGCGCGCAGCGCCGGCAGTACCGCAAAAGTCATTGTGATCGGGCAGGCAAAGCCAGCCTCGGCCTGCATCGCCGTCATGTACAGGGCGGCGCGCGCGGCGTGTGCGGCCGGCTCCTGGCTGCGCCATGGCAGTGCGTGCAGCTCGTGCTCTACGCCGAGCTTCATCAATTGATGCCAGGCAGGATGGAACTCGACCTCGTCGATGCGGTTGCCATAGCGGTCATGGGTATGCAGCACCGGCTTGTTCTCGTTTGCCAGACGACCCCACAGCTGCTGTGGCTCGCCACCCACGATCACGCCGAGCTCCGATGCGCGCTGGGTCACCCACGAGGCGCCCTCGCGCTTTGTGGCCTCCACAAGCGGAATGTTGCTCGCGAATACATCGACGCCCTCGAGCGGCGGCGCCTGGTTTGAGACGGTGTGGGTTTGCCACTGCGCATCTGCGCGCGCTTGATCGGGAACGGTTGCCATCAACACGACAGGTTACCCCTCCGCGATAGCATCGCCCGCCCCCAACGCTTTAGATACCCAAGGACTTAAAGACATGGCGAAGATCAAGGTGGAGAACCCCGTCGTCGAGCTCGACGGTGACGAGATGACCCGGATCATCTGGTCGTTCATCAAGGAGCAGCTGATACTGCCCTATCTCGATGTGGAGCTGAAGTACTACGACCTGAGCATCCAGTCCCGCGACGCAACAGAGGATGCGATCACCGTGGAGGCGGCAAACGCGATCAAGCAACACGGGGTTGGCGTCAAGTGCGCAACGATCACCCCCGATGAGGCACGCGTAGAGGAGTTTGGCCTGAAGGACATGTACCGCTCGCCGAACGGCACGGTGCGCAACATCCTCGGCGGCGTGATCTTCCGCGAGCCGATCGTGATCTCCAACATCCCGCGCCTGGTGCCTGGTTGGAGGAAGCCGATCGTGATCGGCCGTCACGCATTTGGCGACCAGTACCGCGCCACCGACCTGGTGGTACCCGGCGAGGGCAAGCTCACGCTCACTTTCACGCCAAAGGATGGCAGTGAGCCGATCGAGCTTGACGTGTACGACTTCCCCGGCGGCGGCGTTGCGGTGGCGATGTACAACCTCGACGAGTCCATCCGCGATTTCGCTCGCGCGTCGATGCGCTATGGCCTGAACCGTGGCTACCCGGTCTACCTCTCCACCAAGAACACGATTCTCAAGCGCTATGACGGCCGTTTCAAGGATCTCTTTCAGGAGATCTATGAGAGCGAGTTCAAGAGCGACTTCGAAGCTGCCGGGATCATCTATGAACATCGCCTGATCGATGACATGGTTGCGGCGGCGCTGAAGTGGGAAGGCGGCTATGTATGGGCCTGCAAGAACTACGACGGCGACGTGCAATCGGACACCGTCGCCCAGGGTTTTGGCTCGCTCGGTCTCATGACAAGCGTGCTCATGAGCGCCGATGGCAAGACCGTCGAGGCGGAGGCGGCGCATGGCACCGTCACCCGCCACTACCGCATGCACCAGCAAGGCAAGCCAACTTCCACCAATCCAATCGCCTCGATCTTCGCCTGGACACGCGCCTTGGCGGCACGCGGACGGATGGACGACACACCCGCCGTCGCCGACTTCGCCCAAACGCTCGAGCACGTGTGCGTACAGACTGTGGAAAGCGGCAAGATGACCAAGGATCTTGCGCTGCTCGTAGGGCCCGATCAGAAGTGGCAGACCACGCAGGAGTTCCTCGCCTCTATCGATGACAATCTGAAGCTGGCGATGGCCTGATCGCTCCGGCGCTCAGCTTTGCCAAGCACTCGAGAAATTTCGACCCCCGACCCAGGAGCTAAACCCCGTGAGCAATCCAGTACGAGTTACCGTCACAGGCGCAGCCGGACAGATCGGCTATAGCCTCGTTTTCCGTATAGCCAGCGGGCAGCTACTCGGCCCTGACCAACCGGTCGATCTGCGACTGCTCGAGATTCCGCCGGCGATGGGAGCGCTCGACGGCGTGGCGATGGAGCTAATCGACTGCGCTTTCCCGCTGCTCGCCGGCCTCGACTTGCACGACAACCCAAATGACGCCTTCGACGGTGTGAACATTGCCCTGCTCGTCGGCTCACGTCCACGCACGAAGGGCATGGAGCGCGCCGAGCTGCTCAGCGAGAACGGCAAGATCTTTACAGCGCAGGGCAAGGCGCTCGGCGAGCAAGCGGCGAGCGACGTGAAGGTGCTCGTGGTGGGCAACCCTGCGAACACCAACTGCCTGATTGCGATGAACAACGCTAAGGACATCCCAAGTGAGCGCTTCACCTCGATGATGCGCCTCGACCACAACCGTGCGGTGGCGCAGCTCGCCAACAAGGTTGGCGCTTCAGTCAGCGATGTCACCAAGATGGGTGTGTGGGGCAACCACTCGCCGACCATGTACCCCGATCTCTTCCACGCAGAGGTGAAGGGCACACAGGCGGCGGCGGTAGTCGACGATCAGGCTTGGATCGAAAACGACTTTCTCCCGAACGTCGGCAAGCGCGGCGCGGCGATCATCGAGGCCCGCGGCGCATCGAGTGCCGCTTCTGCCGCCAGCGCTGCGATCGACCACGTACACGATTGGGTGAGTGGCGCCAGCGACTGGGTATCGATGGGAGTCGTGTCAGATGGCTCCTACGACGTGCCAGAGGGGCTCATCAGCGGGTTCCCGTGCACCTGTGCAAATGGCGAGTGGACAATCGTTGAGGGCCTCGACCTGGATGAGTTCTCCCGCTCGAAGATCGGCGCCTCGGTCGAGGAGCTCAGCGACGAGCGCACCACGGTCTCGAGCCAGGGCCTTATTTAGGAGTCAGGGTCGAGCGCCTCATTTCCGGAGGCGTCCCTCTTAACGAATAAGGGCCGGGTGTCGCGCCTCGCGACCCCGGCCCTTATCGTTGGTACCACTCGTCTCCGACGGATCGTTGTTCCTGGCAAGGACGCAGGGAGCGCTACGTGCTACGCACGTAAGCGACCGAGGACGCCGCCAGGGACGACGAGACTAGGAGACGGGGTGCCAACCTCTACCCTGCTTCTTTATCTTCTTTTCCTGCTCTAGGCCAGGCAGGACGCGATACAGGTAGTTCTGCTTGATGTCCATCTTTGCGGCCAACTCGGGAATGGTGATACCCGGCTGTCCGGTGACGAAGGACAGGGCCTGAGCGGCACGTGTGCCACTGCCCTTGCGACG
>JBAPMC010000440.1:0-19077 GCA_049278415.1 Solirubrobacteraceae bacterium | reverse complement strand
CCGCCTTCTGGTAGGTGGCGGCCTCCTGCTTGACGACCAGAGGCAACGCGCTTGGCAGGATCTGAACGGCGTTTGTCACGCTGCTGGTCACGATCGGCGTGCCCGCGCGGTCGAGGATCTCCCCGCGCGGAGCCGGTGTGGGCAGGTTGCGCTGATCGTTGGCTTGGGCCTGCTGGAAGTACTGTTCGCCGGTCAGCACCTGCAGGTACCACAGGCGGAAGAAGATGATCCCGAACATAACGAGCGCGATGCTGCCGAGGATCGCTACCCGTAGCGCAAGCTGGGGTGAGACGGGCACACGCGGCTCGTTGGGCTTCAACCGCTCGATGCTGCTCATCGAGCGCCTCCCCTGCTCTGTGAGAGCGGGCTGAGTCCGCCGGTCGTGTATGCGCGCCGACGGCGACGGCGTGGATCATCGGGCAGAGCCCCAACCAGGCAACGGCGAACCAGCGCCCACATGGGCAATGCCACAACCGTATCGACGAGCACCCCAACCACGATCTCCCGCAACAGCTCGAGGCTCACTGGGGCGTCCACACCGAGTAGGAACTCGATTACCGAATAGCCGACCATCGCAGCTGTGGCGGCTGCCGCTCCAACGAACAGCGGTGTGAGGGCCGCCTGCGGATCACGCAGCTCGCGCAGACGACCGGCCCAATAGCCGATGATGGTGAATGTCAGCGAGGTCACACCGAGCATCTGCATCAATGCCAGATCGATCAGAAGGCCAACGCAAAACCCTGCGATGGCGCCCAGAACGGACCCGCACAATAGCCCCGTAAACGCCACCAGCAACGGCGAGAGATCGACGCTGACGCCGAACACCGGCACCTCTGAGACGACACCTATCTGTACGAACACGACCACGATCGACAACACCGCAACGCGCCAGATCAGCGAACCCGGAAGCCACGCCGAGCCGGCCTGCGCGACACCGGTGCGAGCACGCGCGGAGCTGCTCAACTCAGGGCTCACCCACCGCCCCCCGTCGCAGCCAGCTGCCCGGGCTGAGCTTCTTCTTCGGGGCTCACCGGATGCCTTGGCGTGAGACCTGCCACCAGGCTGGTCAGTGAGGAGGCTCGTGATCCGGAGGAGTGGGTGAGCACCTGCACCACGTCAAGGCCGTGCAGATCGGCAAGCGGGCTGACCTCGACTGACTTGAACCCACTCTGTTCGTTGACCGAGGTGACCTGGCCGATCGGGATGCCCTTCGGGAAAAGCGATTCGCCCTTGCTGGAGATGGTACCCGAGGTGACCACATAGTCGCCCGGCGCAACCGAGGTGGTGGACGGCAGGTATTGCATCAAGAGGCGACCTGGTTCGCCTACCTCCGGCTGCACCATTCCAGGGACGCCGGTAGCGCTGATCTTCGCCGTCACTTCAACTTCGCTGTCGGTGATCAGGCTCACGAGCGCCCCGTCGGAGGCTACCCGCGTGACCTTGCCGATGAGCGCTTCACCGTCGATGACCGGATCATTGACGCGCACTCCTGAAGAGGAGCCTTTGTCGATTATCACCGTCGAGTACCAGATGTTGGGCGACTGATAGACGACGGTTGCGGCTACAGGACTGTAGTCGGCGATGCTGAGCGTATTGTCAAGGTTGTAGAGCTTGACAAGCTTCCTGTAGGAGACTTCGTTGGACTGCTTTGCGGTCAGTTCCTTGCGCAGTTTGTCGTTCTGCTTGCGCAGTTCGCTGTTCTGGCTCTTGGCGTGCAGCGTGCTGCCAAACCATCCGAACAGGTCGCGCACCGGCTTGAGCGCCTTGTTGGCGCCGTCCTGGATTGGCGAGACGACGGTCAGGAAGCCGCTCTGCACCGAGTGCAGACCACCGCTTGGGGTCTCCCCGAAATAAGCAGTCAGCAGTATCAGGGATAGCGCGACGAGCAGTGCGAGCACCGCACGCCGACGCCGGACCGTCTTGTCATACACCAGTAGCGACCTTCCGAAGCCTTCATCGGACAGGGTACCTGCGGATCGAGCACTCGCACGCGGGTTCCCTCAACAGTCGAGAATGCTCGAGCCGACCCGCGCTCATCGCCTGCGACGGCTGCGGGAGTTGCGGTTGGAGCGGTGGATCGCCTCGAACTCCTCGAGCGAGCGCCCCGACCCGACCGCCACGCACGTGAGTGGCGACTCAGCCAAGTGCGCGGGCATCTGTGTCTCCTCGCGCAGGCGCTGGTCGAGCCCTTGGAGCAGAGCGCCACCGCCCGCGAGCATGATTCCACGATCCATGATGTCTGAGGCGAGCTCGGGTGGAGTGCGATCGAGCGTCTCCTTGACCGCCTCGATGATCTGCGAGAGCGGCTCCTCCAGGGCCTGGCGGATCTCCTCGCTGGTGAGCACAACCGTCTTTGGCAGCCCAGCCACCATGTCGCGCCCACGGATCTCCGCCTGTAGCTCCTCCTCCATTGCGCATGCAGAGCCGATCTCGAGCTTTAGCTCCTCCGCAGTCTGCTGGCCGATCAAGAGCTTGTACTCGCGCTTTGCATAGTTGATGATCGCCTCGTCCATCTCATCGCCCCCGACGCGAATCGACTGCGACACAACAATCCCACCGAGGGAGATCACCGCCACCTCAGAGGTGCCGCCACCGATGTCCACCACCATCGAGCCCGTCGGCTCGCCGACGGGCAGGCCGGCGCCAATAGCGGCCGCCATTGGCTCCTCGATCAGGTAGGCGGTACGCGCGCCCGCCGATAGGCAAGCCTCCTCAACGGCGCGCTTCTCAACGCCCGTGACCCCAGAAGGCACACACACAACGACTCGCGGATGGGCCCAACGGTTCTGATGGACCTTCTGAATGAAATGGCGCAGCATCTCCTCGGTGACGTCGAAATCGGCGATTACGCCATCCTTCAGCGGACGTATAGCCTGAATCGTTCCGGGCGTGCGACCGAGCATTCGCTTTGCCTCTATGCCAACGGCATGCACCTCACCGGTGCGCGAATCGATTGCGACAACGCTTGGCTCGGAGAGGACGATCCCGCGTCCACGCACGTAAACAAGTGTGTTGGCGGTACCGAGATCGACCGCCATGTCGCGGCCGCCGAATCCGGTTAGGTACGTGAGGATGCTCATATTTAGAGTGGGAGCACGCTCGGATTCGGCGTTGCCTCACCGGCATCCAGCACCCGGCAGGCAGCCGGGGCGTACCCGGCGGGGAGTCTAGCGGACCCCACCACTCTCCCTGCACGCTTGAGAGCGTATTTGCAGGCGGAAATCGCGGCTGGCGCTCATCGGGTGATCCGATGGCGAATCGGTGGAGGAGTCAGAGAAGCTCAGGGCACAGATCGAGCAGCGTCGCCAGCGGCAGTCCTACGACGTTCTCGTAGTCACCGTGGATCTCACGCACCAAGGCGGCCCCAAGTCCCTGGATCGCATAGCCACCGGCCCTGCCACGCCACTCGCCGCTGCCCAGATACCAGTCGATCTGCTCGTTGCTGAGCTCGCGAAACCCGACCTCTGTTCGAGCTAGGGCCGTCTGTTCACCCTCGTCGGAGATCACCGCCACACCGCTCAGCACAGTGTGCGTGGCGCCGGCCAGCGCTCGCAGCGTCTCGCGCGCGGCGCCCTCCCCAGAGGGCTTGCCGTAGATACTCAGTCCAAGCGCGACGAGCGTGTCAACACCGAGCACCGTCTCCTGGGCGCCTGCGACATGCGCCGCACGCGCCTTGCGCAGAGCGTTCTCGACCGCCACCTCCGCCGGCTCGCCCTGCTCGAGCTCCGCGACGTTGGTGGGACGAAGGGTGAACGAGACTCCGAGACGCTCGAGGATCGAACGCCGCTGAGGCGAGGCGGAGGCAAGTACGAGCTGCTGGATCAGTCTAGATCTCCGAAGAAGAGTGCTGCCTCGCGTGCCGCCGACTCGGGCGAGTCCGAGCCGTGAACCATGTTCTGACCCATCTCGATCGCGAAGTCGCCGCGAATCGAGCCCGGCGCTGCATCGAGCGGATTCGTGGCGCCGATCACCTGACGGGCCGCCTTGACCGCATCTGTCCCCTCGAGCACCATCGCGACGATAGGGCCAGAGGTGATGAACTCCACCAGCTCACCGAAGAAGGGCCTCTGCGCATGCTCGGCGTAGTGGCTCTGCGCCAGCTCGCTCGACACAGTCATGTGTCGCAGAGCTAGGACGCGCAGGCCCTTGCGCTCGAAGCGAGCGATTATCTCGCCGGTGAGCGAGCGGGCGAAGGCGTCCGGCTTTACGAGGATCAACGTGCGGTCCATGGGAATCCTTTGGGATTGGCTTGTTCAGGATGTCGGGCGCGGGCGGCGTGAGCTGCGTGAGCGGGCGCCCTGCTTTGATGCGGGCTCTGAGCTGCGCTCCTCGCCGCCCACGTCGGCGTCTGCTGCGAGCGAGGAGGACTCTGAGAGCTGAGAGGCGGCCTCCTCGACGAAAGTCGCCGGCTCAGGCGCTCTAACCGCCGCCCGCTCCGTCGCACGTAAACGCGATGAGGATGAGGACTCGAGCTCCGTCTCCAGTGGCTCCACTTGTGCCCCGCCGCCGCCGGCCCGCCCGAGCGATGTGGACTCCGAGGCGGATAGGCGCTCGCGACGAGAGGAACGTCGTGCCGGCTTGGCGGCAGGCACGTCCGTCTCGCAGTATGGGCAGATCGTCCAGGCTCGATCAAGCGGCCGGGAGCAACTCACGCAACGCTCCTTGAGCTTGCGCAGACAGCTTGGACAGCGGATGAAGTCGCGCTCGATGCGATAGTCGCAGTGCGGGCAGAGGCTGTAGTCAAGTTCGTGCAGGCGCGCTTCGGCGGCTTGCAGCTCGAGTTCACGCTCGCGCACATCCTCCAGGTACTCCGGCGGACGCAGGATCATGTACACGATCGTTCCCACGAACGGGAATAGCGAGGCCACGGTTGCACACCCGATCAGCATCGGGTCGGCGATCCGTCGGCGGGCGTCTGCATAGGTCCAGTACACGAGCGATCCATACAGAACAACGAGGAACAGGATCAACAAGTCGATGACGAGGCTCAAGCCACTGCTTTCGATTCCGAAGTAGGCGATTGGTGGCATCGACGTTCCCTACTGAGCCCTACAGGAATTGATCCGCGCAAGAACGGGCGCACCTGTGCGAATTGATACTAGACGGTACATCGGGGCGGACGAGTTTAGAGCCTAGCCCGGCAGGAGCACTCAAGTCTCATAGGAACAGCCGGCCGAAGCCGTAGCCGGCGGCGAAGAACGCCAGGATCACGAGCGCCACAATCAATGCGACCGCTCCGATCATCGTGAGCACAGATGGGCCGTCGTCGTCCAAGCTCATCCCCTCCCTTGGGCGCTCTGTGTCGACTCGCCGCCCTCTCCGGTCTGCTCGACAGCGGTGTGCAGGCCAAGCTCACGTGCGTGCGCGAGCAGATCTCCTACCAGATAGACAGAGCCGCTCGCCAGCACCGCGCCGCCACCCTCGCACGTACGCGCCCAACTCTGCGCCGCCGCCAAAGCCTTGGCTGGCTGAAGCTCGCACACCGCCTGCTCAAAGCCGAGCTGACGCGCCAGCGAGAGAAGCGTGGCCGGTGGCAGCGCCCGCTGGCTGGGCGGAGCGGTGAACCAAGCCCGCTCGCACAGAGGGAGCAGTGCGGCGAGCATTCCCGCCGCATCCTTGTCCTCGAGGACTCCGAGGACAAGTCCCAGCGAGCGACCGTCAAGCACCTCCGGCAGCGACTCCACCACAGCAGCGACGGCGGCGGGATTGTGCGCCCCATCCACGACGGTGAGAGGATCACGTGCCACCACCTGCATACGGCCGGGCACCGATGTGGTGATTGCCGCCTCGCGCACCGCCTCCTCGCTTATCTGTATCTGGACGCTCTCCAGATAGGACTCGGCCGCCAGGCGCGCGAGCGCAAAGTTGCTGCGCTGGAAGGAGCCGCGGGCTCCCACTCTCAAGGCGGCGGGGGCATCCTCGGCGACCAGCAATCGTGCACCACGCTCTGCTGCAACTGTGCGGGCGATGTCCAGCACTTCGGGTTGAAGCTGAGCGCCAAGCGCAAGCATGGAGCCCTCCCCGAGGACCGCAAGCTTCTCGGTGGCTATGTCCTTGATGGTTGGCCCGAGCCAGCGCGTGTGCTCGAGCCCCACGTTTGTCAGCACCGCAACGGCTGAGTCGATCACGTTGGTTGCGTCATAGCGACCACCGAGGCCAGCCTCGACGACTACCACCTGGGCTCCACGGCGCGCAAGCTCCCAGAGGGCCGCCGCGGTCAGCAGCTCAAACTGGGTCACGTGATCATCCTCGGCAAGCGTGCGGTTGACTCTCTCGGCAGCCCGTGCCGCTTGGGCGATTGCTGTTGCGAAAGCCGGAGTCTCGATGTCGCGCTCGGCGATCTGCACACGCTCTGAGTAGGACACCAGATGGGGCGAGAGGTAGCAGCCTGTGCGCAGTCCGTGACGCTCGAGGATTGCCGCGATCATGCGGGTGGTGGACGTCTTTCCGTTGGTTCCGACTACGTGGATCGAGTCGAAGCTGCGCTCCGGTGATCCGAGCACGGTCATCATGCGGTGCATTCGGTCCAACCCGAAGCGCATGCCGAACAGCTCGAGCGAGCGCAGATGACGCTCAGCGTGCTCGGGACTCCAGTGCTGGCTCATAGCGCCTGAAGCTCCGTGCGCAGATGCTCGAGGCGCTCACGCTCGCCGTCAACGACGGCTGAGGGCGCCTTCTCGACAAACCCGGGCTTTGAGAGCTTGCCCTGCACCCGATCGATCTCGGCGAGCAGCTTCTCCCTGGCGGCTGCTCGCCGCCGCTCAGCGGCGCCGAGGTCGAGTCCCTCGCCGGAGAGCACCTCAACGGTCCCCCCTGGCACAGGAATCGATGCGACGGCCGTAGCTTCAGCCAGCGCGTCCTCTGACAGCGTCAAGCGCGCCAAGCGCGCCAGTAGTGAGGAGGTGGCCTCATAGCCCTCGGCGCGCAGGCGAGCAGGAACGACGAGGCCCGCGCGTGCACCCACAGAGTCCCGCCAGCCGCGCACGAGCGTGACCGCCTCGATCATGCGCTGGAGCACCACCTCCGCCTCGCGGTCGATCAAGGCGTCCCGCGAGCGGGGATAGGCGGCTCCCGCGAGCAGCTCTCCACTGCTGTCGAGGTAGCTCCAGAGCTCCTCAGTGACGAACGGGATCAGCGGGTGCGCCATCGCAACCGTCTCCCGCAGCACGTACATCAGCGTTGCGGCTAGCGCCAGCCGCTCCTGCTCGACAGGGCCCTCATCGCCGCTGGCCTGAGCCGGCGCCTGTTCACTTGCCTGGAGGCGATCGGGCAGTCGATGCTTGACGAGCTCCAGGTACCAGTCGCACAGCTCGCCGTACACGAAGTCGTACAGACCGAGTGCGGCATGAGAGAAGTCATAGCCCTCGATCCGCGTGGCGGTGTCCGCCTCAACTTGCGCGAGCCGCGAGAGTATCCAGCGGTCCTCAACCGCTGTGGGAAGCGCCGCAGGCTGAAGCGCCTGTGCTGCTTGTGAGCCGAGGCTCGCGTGAATGCGCATCAGCACGAAGCGCGCGGCGTTGAAGAGCTTGTTCGCGAGCGCCTGACCTTGCTGAATCTTCTCCGCCGAGTAGCGCACGTCCTGTGCGGATGACATCGCGAGCAGGCCGAAGCGCACCGCGTCGGCTCCGTGACGCTCGATCTCATCAACCGGGTCGATGCCCGTGCCGAGCGACTTGGACATACGCCGTCCGTCGGGAGCCTGGATCACCGAATGGATGTAGACGTCAGAGAACGGCACCTCGCCGGTCAACTCGAGGCCCATCATGATCATGCGGGCCACCCACAGGAACAGGATGTCCCTCGCAGTGGAGAGCGCCTTCGTCGGGTAGAACGCTTTCAGCTCAGGAGTTTGCTCCGGCCAGCCGAGAGTTGCAAACGGCCATAGCGCCGATGAGAACCAGGTGTCGAGCACATCCTCCTCTTGGCGGACGTGTCCTCCACATGCGCTGCAACCGTCGGGTTGGGCGAGCGCCACATTGACATGGCCGCAGGTCTCGCAGTAGTAGACCGGCAGTCGGTGTCCCCACCAAAGCTGGCGCGAGATGCACCAGGGACGGATGTTCTCCATCCAGTCGAGATATACGCGCCGGTGGTTCTCAGGGACTATCCGCACTCGCCCGTCAAGCACCGCGGCGGCAGCGGGGCCAGCCAACTCGTCCATGCTCATGAACCACTGCAGCGAGATGAGCGGCTCGATGCGCTCGCCCGAGCGGTGGGAGTAGGGCACCTCGTGCTCGTACTCCTCGCGAGCGACGATGCGACCTTCGCGCTCGAGCTCAGCAACCACGGCCTCACGCGCCTCCATCACAGTCAAACCAGCAAAGCGCTCGCCGGCCTCGGCGGTCATGCGACCGTCCTCCCCGATCACCGACACCTGATCGAGATCGTGACGACGACCGATCTCGAAGTCATTTGGGTCATGTGCCGGGGTGATCTTCAGCTGCCCGGTGCCGAAGTCCATCTTCACGTAGTCATCAGCGACGATGGGCAAGTGACGACCGACAAGCGGCAGAATCGCCTTGCGCCCGACCATCTCGCGATAGCGCTCGTCGTCGGGATGGACCGCCACAGCGGTGTCACCGAGCATGGTCTCGGGCCGGACGGTGGCGACCGTGACTGCTCCGCCACCATCGAGGTCGTAGCGGATCGAGTAGAGCGTGTCGTTCTCGAGCCGCTCCTCGACCTCGAGGTCTGAGATGGCTGATCGGCTGCCGGGGTCCCAGTTGACTATGTAGCGGTCGCGGTAGATCCAGCCCTTCTCGTAGAGAGCCACGAACACCTCGGCAACTGCACGCGCGTAGCCCTCATCGAGGGTGAAGCGCTCCTCAGAGTAGTCACAAGAGGCTCCAAGCCGCTTGAGCTGCTCGACGATTGTGCCGCCGTAGTGCGCACGCCACTCCCATACACGCTCCACAAAAGCCTCGCGCCCGAGCTCCTGTCGACTCGTGCCCTCAGCGCGCAACGCCTTCTCGACCTGCGCCTGAGTGGCGATTCCGGCGTGGTCGGTGCCGAGTATCCACTTCGTGCGCCGGGTGGGTGGGCCACTCATTCTGTGGTAGCGGATCAGCGTGTCTTGCACCGAGCCGTTCAGTGCGTGACCCATGTGCAGCGACCCGGTCACGTTTGGCGGTGGGATCGCGATCGAGTAGTTCTCACTCGCCTCTCCTTCCGGCTCGGGATGGAACAGGCCGCTCCCAAGCCAACGCTCGATGATCCGCGGCTCGATCTCCGCAGGCTCGAACCGAGTGCGATCTTGGAGCTCTTCGATGCGCTCGCTCATAGGAGCGTGAGTGTAAGGGTGACCGGCGTCCTGCCGGCGGGCGGGCTCAGCCAGAGCCGCCGTTAGTTGGCGAGACCACCGAGATAGGCGTAAGGGTGAAGCATGCGCCAATACTCAAGGCCGTTGCCCTGAGCGTGGATCTCACTCCCAGGTGGAGCCTCGACTTGCAACCGCTTGGCCATCGCGGCGGCGTCATCCTCATCGTTGGCGCCCACCAGCAAATGGCGCCAGCGTTGGTTGACGGGAATTCCCTCGCCGCGCAGACGCTCGGCGAAAGCACGAGCGTCGTGATGAGTGGGAAGGCTTACGTAGACCTCCCACTCAGGTTCTCCCAGTTGCTGGGACTCATCGGTCTCGAGTTGCTCCAAGCGGGCGTGCTCGGTTTCGCGCTCGGCCTCTGTGGCGGGCAGCGACTCAGAGGCGTCCTCCCAGCGCTCCTCGAGGGGATGCCAGCGCGAGGAGGTGACTTGCCCAACGATGCCGCGCTCCTGCAGCGCCTGCTCGGCGACCTCGCGAGCATGCTCGGCGGCCTGCGACGAGTCGGCATAGAGAAAGACGTGCTCCCCCTCGTGCGTAACCGCCAGCCGCGGCGAAGGGCCGGCCGACTTTGCCGACTCCAGGTCCTTCAGTGCCGCGATCAACGCACCGGTTGACTTCGTCTGCACTTGCACGCGGAACTCGTCGTGCACGACGCTACGCCGACTCCTCGCGCAGGGAGCGCTCGGCGGGCTCCTCGGGCGCGGCTTCGGTGACGAGCGTGGGAGTGGTGCCTTTTTCGACCGTGTCACGAGTGACGACGCACTTCTTCACGTCGCGGCGCGAAGGCAGCTCGAACTGGACCTCCAGCAAGATCTCCTCGATGATCGAGCGCAGCCCACGCGCTCCTGTTTCGCGCTCGAGGCCCTTCTCGGCTACCGCGAGGAGTGAGTCCTCGGCGAACACGAGCTCGATGCCATCGAAGGAGAAGAAGCGCTGGAACTGCTTGACGAGTGCGTTGCGCGGCTCGGTGAGGATCGAGACAAGGTCGTCGCAGGTGAGCTGATGGACGGCTGACATGACGGGAAGGCGACCGATGAACTCGGGGATCAGGCCATACTCGATCAGGTCCTCTGGCAGACAGCTCTCGAAGATCTCGCCGGTGTCGCGTTCCTGCTTGGTTTCGATTGCAGCGGCGAAGCCAACGCCGTTGTGACCGATGCGCCTCTCTATGACCTTGTCTAGGTGCGCGAACGCCCCGCCGCAGATGAACAGGATGTTGGTGGTGTCGATCGTGAGGAACTCCTGATGGGGATGCTTGCGTCCCCCTTGCGGCGGAACTGAGGCCTGTGTGCCCTCGAGGATCTTCAGCAGCGCCTGCTGTACGCCCTCGCCTGAGACATCGCGTGTGATCGAGGGGTTGTCGGCCTTGCGCGCGATCTTGTCGACCTCGTCGATGTAGATGATGCCGGTCTCCGCCTTCTTGACGTCGTAGTCGGCGGCCTGGATCAGCTTCAAGAGGATGTTCTCAACATCCTCGCCGACATAGCCAGCCTCGGTGAGAGCAGTGGCGTCTGCGATCGCGAACGGCACGTTGAGGATTCGTGCGAGCGTTTGTGCGAGCAGTGTCTTGCCGCAGCCGGTGGGGCCGAGCAGCAGGATGTTGGACTTCTGCAGCTCGATGTCGGACTCCTCGGACTGCATCATCTGCACGCGCTTGTAGTGGTTGTAGACCGCCACCGAGAGCGTGCGCTTGGAGGCCTCCTGGCCCACGACGTACTCGTCTAGAACGTCGTAGATGGCACGTGGCTTGGGTAGGTTCTCAAGGTCGAACGCCGGTGGCGCCGCCAGCTCCTCGTCGATGATCTCGTTGCAGAGATCGATGCACTCGTCGCAGATGTACACGCCGGGGCCGGCAATCAGCTTCTTGACCTGTCGCTGGGACTTGCCGCAGAAGCTGCAGAGAAGCTGCTCGTTGGAATCGGTGGGTCTCGCCATCTCGCGTCTCTCCTCCTAAAGCACCGGCGTCCCCAGAGCTAGTGCTCTGAGATCACCCGGTCGATGATGCCGTACTCCTTAGCTTCCTCAGAGCTCATGAAGTAGTCGCGCTCAGTGTCCTTGCTGACCCGCTCGAGATCCTTGCCGGTGTGCTTGGCGATGATCTCATCCAGGCGTTTGCGTACGTCGATGATCTCTCTTGCGTGAATCTCGATATCGGTGGCTTGCCCCTGAAAGCTCGAGGAGACCTGATGGATCAGGATCTTCGCGTTGGGCAGCGCCATGCGCTTGCCGTGGGCGCCTCCAGCGAGCAGCAGCGCGCCCATGGACATGGCGATGCCAACGCAGATGGTTTGCACGTCGGGCTTGATGAACTGCATCGTGTCGTAGATCGCAAGACCCGCATACACAGATCCGCCTGGAGAGTTGATGTACACCGAGACATCCTTGGTGGGATCCTCGGACTCGAGGTGGAGCAGCTGGGCGACGATCAAGTTGGCGACCTGGTCGTCAACCGGCGTACCCAGAAAGATGATTCGCTCGTTGAGCAGACGGCTGTAGATGTCGAACGCACGCTCGCCTCGCGAGGTCTGCTCGACCACCATTGGAACAAGTGGGCTCATGGTCCTCGCTTCAGTTTCGCCTTAGTGGCTGGATTCCTTCAGAGCACATCCCAAACGGGGTGTGCCCCAAGGCTAGTGATCCGGCGTCCACAGTCGCCCCGCAGCCGACTCGGCGCCGTCATCGCTTTGCTGCTCCTCGGACTCGGGTGTCCAAAGCTTCTCCCGTGCCTGGGCCTGCTCGATCGGTATCGGCTTGGCCTCGACCGCGATCAACTCGACCGCCTGGCGCGCGGCAAGATCCTCGCGAATGTCCTCCAGGCGTCCGGACTCGCGCAGCTCGTCGAGCAGCTTCTGTGGCTCGACGCCCTCGCGCTCGGCGGTGGGTGTGACGACCTCGAGCAGGTCCTGCTCGCTCGGGACGATCGCCTCGGCTGCCACGACAGCGGCGATCACGGCCTCGCGCCGCAGCGATTGCGCCGCCTCTGAGGCGAGCTCGGAGATCAGGTCCTCCTCCTCGCGTCCAGTGATCTTCAGATAAGCCTCGCGGGATATGCCCCGGTGAGACAGCGAGTGCAGCATTCGGTCCCACATCTCGCGTGACTTCGCCTGTATGAGCAGCTCAGGTGTGTCGACCCGAGCCTCTGCAACCGCCGCGTCGAGCGCAGCCTCGCGGAACTCCGAGTCCACGCGCTTGGCGTCGACCTCGCCGAGTCGCGCTCGAATGTCATCGGTGAGCTCTGCAACCGAGTCGAAGCCCATGTCCACCGAGAAGTCGTCGTCGACCTCGGGGAGCTGCTTGTGCTTGACCTCCTTGACGGTCACCTCGAACGATGCGTCGCTACCGGCAAGCTCCTGACTTGGGTAGTCGGCCGGGAAGGACAGCTCGATCGTGCGCGTCTCCCCCGCATTCGCACCCTCTAGACCCTCCTCGAAGCCGGGGATCAGGTTGCCCGAGCCGAGCTCTACGAGCTGGTCGCGGCCCTCTCCACCCTTGAAGGGCTCACCAGCGACAGAGCCGAGATAGTCGACCACGACGAAATCCCCGGAGGCTGCAGAGCGCTCGACGGTCTCTAGGCGAGCCAGGCGCTCGCGCAGCCCGTCGATCTCGTGCTGGATGGCGTCGTTCTCGACAACGACATCGCGTCGAGCGACCTCCAAGCCCTTGTACTCCCCGAGCTGAGCGGTGGGGAGCACGCCGATCTCTATTGAGAACTCAAGCGCCGCTCCCTGTTGGGGCAGGTCGGCAAGGTCGAGCTGTGGGTCGCCCACCGGAACGATGCCGGCGGTCTCGATTGCGTCTGAGTACCAGTTGCCGAGCGTGTCGCGAACCGCTTCCTCGAGCACGACCTCGCGACCCACCTTCTGGATCACAAGCGGCGCGGGGACCTTGCCACGGCGAAAGCCTGGCAGCCTCATTTCGCGTCCTAGCTGGCGGGCCTTGCGCTCGAGGCGAACCTCGATCTCGCTTGGAGGGACTTCCACCTGAACGCGCACGCGCGACTCGGGCAGCTCGGTGACTGTGGTCTTTAGAGCGGCTGGCATGGCTGCCACGATACCGTGCCGATCAGTGACCGCCCCCGCTCATCGCACACGTTCTATTGAGAGATGGCTGTGGACCGGCCCGATCGGCCATCTCGTGGGCGGTGGGCTCGACTTTGCCGAAGCGCTGGCGCGCTACCTACGCGCACGGCGGTTGAGCCGCACCCCCCGCTGAGTGATCCGCCGCGGCCGAAAATCGTATGACTCGGCGCTAGCTGGCATGCTCACGACAAGCCGCGCGGCATCTCCACCGCGCGGCTGTTTTCCGCAAGGCTCCCTACGCTGCAGTGACGATTGCGCCGTCGAATGTGATGGCGTTGCCACGCGGCACGACGAGCACTGGGCAGGTGGCGACCTCGATCAAGTTCTCGCTGGCGGCGCTGAGCGATACGCGGCCCTCCTCCGCCTCAGGGCGCGAGCCGACAACCAGAAGGCCGGCATCCTGCGGCCCTGGAGCGCCGAGCTCCGCCCCGAGCGAGCGCGCAAGCGCCTCCGCGGTTGCACGAGCGCTGCCGTCGCCGGCGACGCCGATACGACGGACCTGCGCGGCTGCGCCTACAGCGAACCCGGCAGGAGCGATTGCAACTGCAGTTGTGCCACCGTTCAGCAGACGCTGGGCTGAGTTGCCCACCGCAACGTGACCCTTCGCGGTGTGGGAGTCCGAGCAGAACACGATTACGTCGGCTTCGGTTTGCGCAGCCAGCGTGCTCAGGCCCTCCGGCGTGGAGCGATCGGTGATGACGTGCCGTGCGGCGTCGCGATTGCCGAGCAGCTCCGCACCACGCTCCAGCAGGGTTTCCGCCTCGTGCTGGGCGAGGATCTCACGACTGGTCTCCTCCTCTGGCGCGTGGCGCACATATGCAAGTGCGACATCAGCGCCGGCGTCTGCGAACACTCGGCCGAGCGCGATTGCGTCATCCTCGTTATTTGTTCCGTCGTAGGAGATGATGATGTTGGCGGACATGGTGGGCTCTTTTCTACTTGTGCCGTTTCGCCTGGCTTGTGGTTTGCCGCCCGGCGCCTGTTGCCGCATTAGCGGCGATCGTCTCGTGGAGATGATCCGAGCTAGAAGCTTCAACTACAGACTGCCACTCACCTGCCATCAGCACCAGTGAAATCCATAATCTGAGCTATAAGAACAGCTAATGCTCAATGTTGGCCGACTCAGCGTTCTCGTTGAGGTAGCAAGACGTGGCTCGTTCTCGGGAGCCGCCGACGCGCTCTCCTACACCCAGTCGGCGATTTCTCAGCAGGTTGCGACGCTCGAGGCTGAAATAGGCATGACACTGCTCGAGCGTCACGCGCGCGGTGTACGTGTGACGCCGGCAGGACAGGCGCTCGTGGAGCATGCTGAAGGGATTCTCGCGCGCCTGGATACAGCCGAGGCGGAGCTCTCGGCTATCGCCGGGTTGCGAGCCGGAAGGCTGCGTATGGCGTCGTTCCCCACCGCAGGCGCCACGCTCATGCCGCTTGCGATTGCGACCTTCCGCTCCACCTATCCCGACATCGAGCTGACGCTGTCCGAGGGAGAGCCTGAGGAGATCGCTCCACGTTTGCGTGCCGGCGAGTTCGATCTGGCGCTGCTGTTCGAGTTCGACGAGCCCGACGAGGGGCTTGACAACCTGAATCGCATCGAGCTGCTGCACGACCCGATGTACTTGGCGCTGCCCCGTGAGCACCCCCTTGCCGGCAAGAGCGGTCTGCGTTTGGAGGACCTGCGTAATGAGGCATGGGTGCAGACCTCCCACCAGAGCCCGTGCGCACGCCACGTGGTGCGCTCTTGCCACGCGGCCGGCTTCGAGCCGAACGTGTCGTTTGAGAGCGACGACTACCAGACCGTCCAGGGTCTCGTGGCTGCAGGTGTCGGAGTGGCGCTGATCCCCGAGCTCGCCCTGTCGGTTGTGCGCGAGGACATCGTGACTCGCGCGCTCGCTCCACGACCGCCTGTGCGCCAAGTGGTCGCGGCGGCTCCAACCGACGCGCGCCTCAGTCCCGCCACCCCATCGATGCTGAGCATCCTCGAGCAGGCCGCCAAGCGCTACGAGGCGCTCGGGGCTGGAGCGACTGGGCGCGCTGGCTGAAACGTGCAGAGCAGACCACGAGCGCCGATGGTTGAGATGGATTGGGGGTCGTTCCGGTGATCTACGAAGCCCACGGAAAGCGCACGGCCCCGAGCGTCTGAACCTCGGGCTGAAGCTCAACGCCGGAGCTCTCCATCACAAGACGGCGACCCTCGGCCATCAACGCAACCACCTCGGCGGTGGTGGCGCCGCCGGTGTTCTCAATGAAGTTGGCGTGCTTGGGAGCGAAGCGCGCGCCGCCGACGCTCAGCCCGTTGCATCCGGCCCGCGCGAGCAGCAAGCCGGCGCTTTGGCCGTGCGCGCCTGGACCCTGCGGGTTCTTGAATGTGGAGCCGAACGTCTTGATTCCCTGTGGTTGAGCCTCGTGACGACGAGCGCGCATCTGGGCAAGGCTCGCCTTGACCGTCGCCGGGTTGGAAGCCGCAAGCAAGAAGCGAGCGCTTGCGACGACCTCCCCGGGGCGCAGATTTGAGCTGCGGTAGGCGAAGCCGAGCTGCTCAGGCGCTCGCCGCTGTGAGCCGGATGCGCTCACGATCTGCACCCACTCGAGCGTGAGCGAGAGCTCTCCGCCGTAGGCGTTTGCGTTCATGCGCACGGCCCCGCCGACGGTCCCTGGGATGTTCACGCCGAACTCGACGCCCGAGAGGCCGTGTCGAGCCGCGTATGCCGCAACCGAGGGCAGCCGGGCGCCGCCGCCGCATTGGAGGCTCGTGCCGTCGAGCTCGATTGTGGCGAGCTCACGGTCGAGCTTCAGCACGAGCCCCTCCACCCCCTCGTCGGCGACGAGCAGGTTCGAGCCGGAGCCGATCACATTGATCTCAACCCCTGCCTGCTTGGCCCAATCGAGCAGCTCGAGCAGCTCGGCTTCGCTGCCGGCACGTGCAAAGAGCTCGGCAGGCCCACCTGTGCGCACAGTCGCCAGACCGTCGAGTGGGAAGTTGCTGCGAACCGAGCTCGGCGGCTGGTCGCTCACTGGGCGCCCACCAGTCGCCGTGCGAGTGTGTCGACATTGCCGGCGCCCATCACAATGCAGAGATCGCCGACATCGAGCAGGTCGAGCAGCTCGACCTCGGCCTGCTCGAACGTGGGCAGCCAAATCACCGGACGACCATCGTCTACGTGCCGAACGGCTGAGTGAACGATCGTCTGCCCACTCACGCCCGGATAGTCCTCAGCTCGCTCACGCGCCGGATAGACATCGAGCAGGACGATCACGTCCGCCCGGGCCAGAGCTGCGCCAAACTCCTCGCTGAGCTGTGTGGTGCGCGAGTAGAGATGCGGCTGAAATACCGCCACGAGGCGCTTCGGATTGAGGGTACGGGCCGCCTTCAATGTGGCGGCGATCTCCGTCGGATGATGGGCGTAGTCGTCGTATACCTGCGCTCCGCGGACGGTGCTGCCCACGAGCTGAAAGCGCCTGTCCGCCCCCCGAAAGCCTGCTAGGCCAGCGACCCCGCTGCGCTCATCGACGCCGGCGAGCCGCGCCGCCTCCAATGCTCCTACCGCGTTGAGCGCGTTGTGGGCGCCTGGCACCATCAGTCTGACCTCCCGACCTTCCCACTGGAATAGCGAGCCTCCTTCCCACGGGAGCGGCTCGGCCACGTCGTAGGCGACGATCTCAACGTTGCGAGGAGCGTTGCGGGCCCTAGATCGAGCACCGGTCGAGGACCGCGCCTCGGCTGCGTCGACTGGCTCGACTGGCTCGAGCATGCGTGTCAGCTCCAGCAGCTCTGGTTGGTCCCAGATCACAATGCCCCGTTTTGCATGGGCGAGGAACTCGCGGAAAGCCTCGCGCAACTCGGCAAGTGACCCGAACGTAGCGTGATGGTCAAGCTCGACATTGGTGAGCACGGCAATCTCGACGTTGAGGCTGAGCATCGAGCGGTCGGACTCATCGGCCTCCACCACGAGCCACTCGCCGGGATGCTCAGCGGCCCAATGGGAGTTGGCCAATCCCTCTCCGACCGAGCTTCCGATCAACCAGCTCGGATCAACTCCAGCCTCGCGCAGGATATGAACGATCATCGAGGATGTGGTGGTCTTGCCGTGCGCCCCGGCGACCGCGATGGTGCGACGTAGAGCGGTCAGCTCTGCGAGCAGCTCGGCTCGGGGACGATCGGCCAGACCACGCTCACGCGCAGCCACCCGCTCCGGGTTACCCGCCGGGATTGCGCTCGAGTAGATGAGCTCGACGTCATTGCCCTGCGGAACGTTGGTTGCTTGATGGCCGATATGGGCGTCGAGCACGCCCTCTTCACTCAGGGGCCTCAGGTATGAGCTCTGTGCCCCATCGGATCCGCTGACAGTTGCGCCAAGGGCATGTGCGGCGCGCGCGTAGCCGCTCATTCCAGCACCTCCCACCCCGACGAAGTGCAGACGACGCCCCTCCCACGGCCGCTCGCTCATCGGGCGGCCGCCTGCAGCAACTCGCCCGCTATCTCACGGGCGGCATGGGGATGGGCGAGACGTCGCGAAGCGCTCGCCATCGCCGCCAGCCGAGCCGGATTGGCAAGCAGTTGCGCCACCTCGCGCGCGAGTCCCGCTGCGGTTAGCTGTGCATCCTCGATCACGATCGCGGCGCCCGCCTGTGACATCCAGCGAGCATTGGCGCTCTGGTGATCGGCGGAGGCATGCGGATATGGCACGAGGATCGCAGGCAGGCCGTGTGCTGCGATCTCGAAAACCGACCCGCCCGCTCGTGCGACAACGAGATCGCTGGCGGCAAGCGCGTCTGTGAACTCCTCGATGTCGAGGTACTCGCGCATGTCATACCCAGCCGGCAACGACTGCTCTGAGAGATCGGGATGATCTCGGCGTCCGCACACGTGCACGACGTGGAATGCGCCCGAGGAGAAAGCCCCGAGGGCAGCTTGATTGATTGTGCGCGCTCCGAGCGAGCCACCGAAGACAAGCACGCACAGCTCGCCCTCAGCGATCGCGAAGCGTTTGCGAGCGCTTGCCCGATCACCGCCGGGCGTGGGGATCGGACGGCCGGTCACCCTGTAGCGCGAGCCCTCACGACCTTCGATCGGGAATGACAGACAGACGCTTCGCGCGAGTGGAGCCAGAATACGGTTGGTCAGACCAAGGTGGCTGTCGGCCTCCGTCAGCACGAGCGGAATACGGCGTGTGAGCGCCGCCACGCCGACTGGTCCAGCGACATAGCCACCGCCGCCCATCACCGCATCTGGGGCAAGCTCTGCGAGCAGCGAGCGAGCGCTTGCGGTCGCACGAGCGGCGCGTGTGAGGGCGCGGGTGGCGAGTAGAGGGTTGGTCCGGCTGAGGCCTTCCACCGAGATCGTGCGCAGCGGATAGCCGGCTGCAGGCACGAGCTCTGACTCGGCGCGCTCGCCGCCGATGAATGTGACGGCGGCGCCCTCAGCGCGCAGCGCGTCGGCCACCGCGAGCGCCGGCACCACGTGCCCGGCTGTCCCCCCCGCGGCTATCACGATCCTCTTCTGCGCTTCGCTCACGGCCCCATCGTGCCTGTTCGCGAGCCGAGGTGTCGCCTACGCGCCTCTTAGCCGGTTTTGTGGCAAGCGCGGCGCCGCTCTCACCGGTGGAGACCGAGCGCGAGCGCCGTCGCCCTGCGGGGGCGAGGGCCCGTACGTGGGCGGTCCCTCCCGCCGCGACGTTCAGC
>JBAPMC010000439.1:0-12203 GCA_049278415.1 Solirubrobacteraceae bacterium | reverse complement strand
CATTCTCGGCGCCCACAGCCGAAGGATGTGGCTCGCAGATCCTCTTCGGTCTGTTCACGGGGATCATCGACAGTGCGGTCAACGCGGAGCTCAGCCTTCCCTCCGCGGCCGGTAACAACACTGCAATCCTCAAGGGCAACGAGGAAGTTGGTGTCGCAACAGCGGTGAGAGCGAGCGAAAAATAGGCATAGCTCACTAATAGCCATGCAGTGACGCAGGATTGTAGGAGTAAATAAACGGTGGGTTCCGCTGGAAGTCCGGCGGAACCCACCGTCGTCATGGCGCCATCGGTGCAGTCCGTTCACTCATCGCCGGTCGGCGCCTACGCCGACAGCCGGCGGTTGCTTGGGTCAGGCTCTGCTCAGTCTTCCCAGCGGAACCCGAGCTCCGACGGCATGGGGCCAAGCGGGCTCTGCGGCAAGCCGCTCGGCGGCTCCGGCAGGTTGTAGCCAGAAGGCGCAACATCGTTCGGGGCGTCCGCGTGAAAGATGCTTGCCAAATACTGGATCTGGCCTCGTCCCACGCCCAGCTCGAACTGGCCGCCGCCGTAGTTGCCGATGCCGCGCTGCGCGCAGTAGTCGAATGCGTCGAGCAGATTGCGCAACCCACCCAGCCGTGAGGGCTTGATGTTGACCATCCTCGGCGGATAGGGAAGCGCTTCGATATCAGCCACCGAATGGATCAGCGCGTCCCAGGAGAACCGCTCCCTGTGCTCAGCCAGCGCTGCATCGGTCTCAGGCGTCAACGCTGGGTCCTCTATCCACGCGTCAGGGAACGCCTCAGCAACGCGCCGGTAGAGCAGCGGATCAGGCGCCTGGTCGACAATCGAGCCCGAGTAATAGCCCTTGAAGTCCACCGACTCCACTGCCCCGGTCGCGACTAGCTCTGAAATCAGCTCCTCGCTCCACGAGCTCGTTGGATCAAGCTTGAAGTGCAGCAACGGGTAGGCGCCCAGGCGCAAATGCAGTGGTTGCATGCTGGGCGGCTCGCCCAAGCGCAGCGACACAACAAAGCGCACCGGCGCAGGCGTGCGACCGAGCACTGCATGCAGTGTCGTGCCCAACTGGCGTAGCGCGAGGTCGAGCGCCGCCGACTCATACGCCCATATGCGATAACGCCGCGACACCTCCCGCTGTGGCTCTTGTGGGAAGAGGTCGAGTGCAGCGAGATGCTCAGAGAATGATCCAATCGTCCAGCTTCCCTGTAGCGCCAGCCCTGGGCCAGCCGCCTGCAGGACGTCGTGGTCCACGGCGTCATATGTAACGTCCTCACCCATACCCTCATGCTCAGCGCCGGTCATGCGTATAACCGTGCTCTTGCGCTCAAACTCGCTCGAAACGAGCGCTTGCAACGGCTCGAGCCCATACGCATCGATCTGAACCGGCAGGTCCGCGAGGCGCTCCCACGTGCTCGATGGCCCAGCCATAGCGGCCAAGCTTAGACGCTTGTTCAGAGGCTCCCTTTGATCAAAGGAACGAACAGCTATTCAAATAAATAGCCAACCGCCCAACTCGGGCCCCTGTTGCAGCCCGAGCGCTGGTTGGGCGCTAGGATCGGCCGTAATGGCTCACTGTGGATTCCGGCCCCAGCTGTAGCCCGTGGCAAGTCATACCAGGGGTCCACGGGGTCGTTCTCGCAAGCCGCGTCCAAGCGGCTCTCAGTCTGTCGATCGAGGGCAAACCGAGTCGCAGCAACAGTCACCGGCGCGCACTCAACGGCGGGCGCGCTCTAAGCCGCGTCCGCCCGTGCCCACACAAACCACCTACGGCGAGCGCCCCCAAGCGCCGTGGCATCCGCTGCCGCTCTCCGAGCTCTTGATCCTCGCGGGAGGGGTCGCATTCGTGCTCGCCGTATCTCGACTGCGCCACGGTCCATCCGCCGGCGGGCCGCTGTTGCTCGCGGGGATACTGGCGGTCGCGCTCGGCACCATCGAGGTGACCTGGCGTGAGCACTCGAGCGGCTACCGCTCTCACACAGTGCTGCTCGCGCTACTGCCCGTCATCGCCCTGCACTCGGTCGTCGTCTTGGGGGTCACGTTTCTCACCAAGCCGTCGCAATTCTTGAACGTCGGGATGTTCGCCGTCGACATCGCCTTGTTCGTGTTCCTGTTCCGACTGTTGCGTACGCGCTTCCTGGACGCCCGTGCGCGGGCTGCTAGTCGAGGCTGAGCGACGGCAGCGGTCGCTCGCCCTCGTTGCCTGCCTCACCGCGCGTCTCGCCGGCGACGCCGAGACGCTCCAAGCGCGCTATCTCTCGTTCGCCTTCCACGCGTGCGGGATGGCTGGCGGGTAGCCCTGCAATCAAACGCGCAATACGGTTGCGCAGCTGCAACGCGAAGTGGGGGGTGGAGGCGCCCATCAGCTCGCGCACGTCCTCCACGCTCACTTCACCAGAGTGCTCCTTCAGCAGAAGGGTTGGGTTCTCAGCTTGGCTCATGGTCTGCTTAGGGTCCTGTCGTCTGGGTCGGTTCGCTCGTTGGCGTGGTCGGGGACGCAATTGGGGCTTCAGCCGCCGGCCGGGGCGATATCTCCAGGCGCTCGTCCAAGCTCGCCTGGGTGGTCGCGGAGATTGCGTCCTCGTCCCCAATCAGCCAGCCGTGATTGTAAACGCCATGTACAGGTCCCGACGACGGCGAGCCTGGCTGCAGGTCGCTCAAATAGGAGCTCAACGCCAACGGCAGCCGATCGGGGCTTTCCACAAGCAACAACGGGCCATAGTCACCTGTCGCCGACAACGGCGCCGCAGCGGGCCCGTCGAGTGGCCTTGAAGCATTGGCGAACACGAGTCCATGCCCCGGTTCTATAACTCCCCAGCCGAACACCCCGTCGGTGAACCGTGCCACCGCAATCGCGTTTGTAGCCGGGGTGGAGTCGCCAATCCGGGTCACAGTGCCATATCGGTTGAGATCCTTTGCCACGCTGTCGCTAACCACCGTGCTTGGACCAACGAGATAGATCGAGATCTTCCGCAGCCTTCTCAGCTCGGCAGCTGTGGCCTTGGGGATAGCCAACCTTTCCACAAACAGGATTGGCGCCCCCGTCTGCGCCGACAGTCCGGCCGCCGGCATCGTCATCGCGGGTGGCCCGTCGGCGGCCGTCACAATCAACTGACGCGGAGCGTGGTGGTGCAGCAAACTCGACAGGCGCTCAATCTCCACGGCCAGCGCCGCAGAGTCCTTGGCGGTGACCGAGCGCGTCACGTAGCCCGAAGGCGTCGCGGTGGCGCCAATCTGGATCACCTGTGCGCGGCCCGAAGCGCCGGTCGCCGTTGGTCCCAGCGCAGCCGTCCCCGTCGGCGCCGTCACGCCTAGGGCCTGTCCGCTCACCTCAGGCAGCGTGCCCCCATCGCTGTACAGCAGCGGTGCGTGCAGAGGAGCGCCGGCTAGCACCGACGCAGCAAGCGCCGCCGGCCAGTCGCGGCTGTCAACCAGCACAACCGCCTGCGCACGAGTTGCGGGAGTGAGACCGGGATATACCGCCACGGCCACTGCTGCAGCGTCTATCTCGCTTACAGACCCCCCGAGACGAGTGGTGTTCTTGGTGGAGAGCCCTCCTGCTCCTTGTGCGCCAACAGCCGCCACCGGCCCCGAGCCGTGTTCAACTGCCTGCGGCGAGAGCGCCTTGCCGCATCCAGCGAGTGCTCCACACAGCACAAGCGCGAGAGCTGCAGCGCGCAGACATGGAGAATCCATGCACGCCACGCTACCCGCCGCCCCCGACAGCTGTGGCGCTTGAGGGAGAAGCCAGTCGGCTGTCACCGGTCGCCCCGCAGAACCGTCGCAGCTGCAATCACGCGCCCAAAATCACCGTATTTGCGGGGAAAACGTACTCAAACGGTCACAATCGGTGCAACCGTCATTGCACTTTGATAGCGTGCCCTCCCGAACGCCGAGTCCTTGGCCAGAAGCCAAGGAACGGGGGACCCAAATTGTTGGGGCGAATCACGCGGTTTATCCGTGAGAAGCGCAGGCTCTTTCAGCGCTAGCCCGTCAGCTAACCCCGCAGGCCGACGAAAGAGGTTGCTTTGCGATCCCGAGCCCTAGGCTCAACGGTTTTTTGCATGCTGTTCGTGGCCGGCGCCCCAGTGTCCGCAATGGCCTCCACAGGCGGAGTCGCTGCCGGGGCGGCTACGAGCGTCGTATCCGGAACTTCAGTGGGAGGCGCCGCTCCTACCGCCAAGGCTCCTGTCGTAAAGCCCCACACGGCGCCCATAACCTCGAAATCCACGAGCCTTGCCTACAGCGGCCCGGTCTATGAGAAGAGCACAACCGGCCAGGTCGTTCCCTACGTCGCCCCGCAAACGCCCAGCGAGCTCACCTCGGCAACCGGTGGAAGCGTGGTAGGGGTCGCAGCCAACACCAAGCCCGAGCTGCTCGTCCCCGGCGGTACCGCCCGCGTGGTCAACGGTCTCGCAGCCGCCCCAATGTCTGCTCCGCCCGCGGTCCAGGAGATCGTCTGGGCAGGCAATCAGATCATCGGTCTGCCCTACATCTTCGGCGGCGGTCACGCCTCGTTCAGCTCACCTGGCTATGACTGCTCGGGCACCGTCTCCTTCGCGCTGCACGGCGCCAGCTTGCTCGCCACACCGATGGACTCCAGCGAATTCATGAGCTGGGATTCTCGTGGGGTTGGAACATGGGTGACAATCTTCGCCAACGGCGGGCACGCCTACATGACGGTCGCCGGCCTGCGCCTCGATACGAGCGCCGCCGATGACCCCACCAATCAGCAGGGTCCCCGCTGGCGTCCGCTGCGGCCCGCCAATGGCGGCTACACGGTTCGTCACCCGACGAGCTTCTGACATCGGCGCGCCAGGGCGCTCGCTCACACAGCGCCCTACCCGCGTCGGCTACGCTTGTAGCCCCACGTCCCCGCCCCACAGGAGGATCAGATGGCCGGTTTGACCGGGCGCATGTCAACCGTCGTGAAGGCCAAGGTCTCCAAGCTCTTGGATCGCGCCGAAGACCCCGCCGAGACGCTCGACTACAGCTACCAGAAGCAAGTCGAACAGCTACAAAACGTCAAGAAGGGCATCGCCGACGTGGTGACCGCCAAGAAGCGCCTGCAACTGCAAGAGACAACGCTTCAGCAGCAGCTCGTCAAGCTCGACACACAGGCCCGCCAAGCGCTCTCCTCCGGTCAGGAAGACCTTGCGAGAACTGCGCTCGAGCGCAAGAACATCGCCCAAACCGAGCTTCAGGGACTTGACACTCAGGTAACAGAACTCGAAGCCCAGCAGGAGAAGCTCACCGACTCCGAGCAAAAGCTGCGTGCCAAGATCGAGGCCTTCCGCACCAAGAAGGAGGTCATCAAGGCCCAATACTCCGCCGCCGAGGCTCAGGTGCGGATCTCCGAGGCCGCAACCGGGGTGGGCGAGCAGATGGCCGACGTCGGGCTGGCTATGCAACGGGCGGTTGATAAGACCGAAAACATGAAGGCCCGCGCTGACGCCGTCTCAGAGCTCGAAGCAGCCGGCACCTTTGACGACATAACCGCGCTTGGCTCTGGCGAAGACGACATCGATCGTCAGCTGAAGGAGCTCTCAAGCAAGTCAGCGGTCGATGACGATCTAGCCAAGATGAAGGGCGAGCTTGGATCAGGCGGAGCGGGCGCAGGTCAGCTCGGCACGGGTGAGGACGGCGACCAATCCAAGGAGGAGCAGTCGGCATGATCGTACGCATCTCAGGAGAGGACCAGTACCGGCTGGACGCGGATGCCAACAACCGCCTGAATCAGCTCGACTCCGCTGTGCTCACAGCGATCGACGCTGGGGAGGAGACAGCATTCAAAGCGGCGTTCCTCGAGCTGCTCGACTTCGTTCGCGCCAACGGGTCGCGCATCGACGATGAGGAGATCGAGACATCCGATCTGATCCTGCCCCCCGACGACATCACACTCGCCGAAGCGGCCGAGGAGTTCACAGGCGAGGGCCTCATCCCGGACTGACGGCCGTGGACGCGGCGCATTCCTGCGTCCTCGACCGTTTGTGTGCTCAAAGCACACTTCACGGTCTGCGTCCTTGGACTGCTTGGTCCACGGCCGTCAGTCGGCTAGTTCAACGGCGGTCAGTCGGCTTAGTTCGCGACCATCAGATCGGGATTCCCCAGAGCGGAAACCACCGCTCTAGTTCTGGCTCGATCGGCAGCTCGGACGCCATCTGGGCCTTCAATTGGAGCTCACGCTCTGTTGAGCGCTTTGTCGGCTGTGTTGAGGGGTGTGTCGAGCTCGAAGCGCTGTTTTCCGAGGCCGGCACGAACGGGTACCAGAACCCGCGCTTGTAGTTGTAGATGAAGTACACCGGACGCTTCTTGGCGTCCTGGAAGGCGAATACGGCGCACAGCAAACGCTCGCCATGACCGGCGGTCTCGATTGAGCCCGACACTGCGTTGATGCCAACGGCGAGGTCTTCCACGGAGCCGTCGCGCAGCACCATCCAGCGGTAGCCGAAGCTGTCGTCCTCGGTGTGCACCTTCGTGCCGTTCTCACCGCCGGTGGCTGTAACCACTTCTTCCATCTCTTTGATCGTCGCTTCGAACTCGCTCGTCTGGAGTGCCTGAAAAACGATTGCAGCGGCGCCCGCCGGCTCTATCTGGTGTTCGGTCTCAAGCGCCACATAAGCCGTCGAGATCGCAAACAGGCGATCCGGCGCCGGGCCCTTGACCTCATGGCGGCCCGTCAGGATGTCGCGCAAGCCCACGAGGCGCTCAGGTTAGGCGGCGCTCTGCAGCTGAGACTCCAGCCGGCTGAGCGCCTCTAGACGCTTCTCGAGCGAAGGGTGGTCGGAGAAGAGATTCATCAGCGACTTCTTTGTGCGCGCCGGGATGATGAAGAAAGCGCTCATGCCTTCCGCCTTGCGCATGTCCTGGCTCGGTATGCGCTCCATCGTGCCGCTGATCTTCAATAGCGCCGACGCCAGTGCGCTCGGTCTGCCCGTCAGAACCGCCGAGCCACGATCTGCCGCGAACTCGCGGTAGCGCGAGAGCGCCTGCAGGAGCATGAACGAGATCGCATACACGAGCACCGAGACGAGCAGCACCACAGCCATCTCCTCCTGCTCTTCGTTTGAGCGACCGTACCCGCCGCCGAAACCCCCTCCGAAGAAGAGCGTGAACTGAGCAATCAACGAGGCGAGCGTCGCAAAGAAGCTCGCGAGCGTCATAACCATCACGTCGCGGTTGATCACGTGCGTGAGCTCGTGCGCCATCACGCCTTCGAGCTCAGCGCTGTCGAGCATCTGCAGGATGCCGCTCGTCGCGCACACGGTCGCCTTCTTCTGCGAGCGGCCCATCGCGAACGCATTCGGCATCGCCGTGTTCATCACGAACACGCGCGGCTTGGGCAGATCCGCCTGCACGCACAGCCGCTCGATGATCCCGTGAAGCTCCGGCTGTTCCTCAGGCGTGACCTCCTTCGCGCCGAGCGTCGCCAGCGCGATCTTGTCAGAGGTGAACAGCTGCATCACCAGCAGGAATCCAGCAATCACCACGATGAACGCGGCGCCTGCGCCGGCTGCGAACAGCGCGCCGATCAGCACTGCATAGACGAGTCCAAGCAGGAACATCGTCATCAGCATCCGCGCTTGCAAGCCGCTGTCTTTGCCGAAGTTCGATCGTCGCTTTGCCATCACCATTGATTGTAGAGTCCGCTGGTGGCGATGTCGCGGTCAGAGAACGTTCAGTGAAGCCGGAAATCCATCTGCTCGGCATCTCGATCAAGACGTTCGGGGTAACTTTCGCGCTGGGCTTCCTTGCCTGCGGCATGGTCATCGCCCGCCGTTTGCGGGAGCTTGAGAAGCCGGTCGATTGGGCTTATGAGATCGTGTTCGCTGCGCTCATTGGGGGGCTCATCGGTGCGCGCGCCTACTTCGTGATCGAGAACTACAGCCAGGTCAAGGGCAACCTGATCGGCAGCATCTTCTCCGGGTCGGGCCTCGTCTGGTACGGCGGCGCCATCGGTGGAGCCATCGGCGTGATCGCATGGATGCGCTGGCGCAACATGCTCAATCTGCTCGCCTTCGACATGTGCGTGACGGTGCTCGCTCTCGGCTACGGAATCGGCCGCATCGGCTGCCAGGTCTCAGGCGACGGCGACTACGGCATCCCCTCCAAACTGCCCTGGGCGATGGGCTATCCGCACGGCACCGTCCCCACGCCGCCCGGTGTCACGGTGCAGCCCACCCCTATCTACGAGACGCTGGCGATGTGCCTGCTCGCCTATTTCCTGTGGAAGCTGCGCGACCGACTCCGGCCCGGGGTGATTCTCGGCCTCTACCTCCTGCTCAGCGGCTTGGAGCGCTTGCTCGTCGAGTTCGTCCGTCGCAACAAAGAGATCCTCGCCGGTCTCACGGGTCCCCAACTGGAGAGCATCCTGCTGATGATGATCGGCGTCGTCGTACTGGCCATCATGGCTCGCGGCGCCGGCTTCATCCAGCCGGGCGGCGGGGGGAGCATTGAAATTTCTGAGAGCCGTGCTCGAGCACGCGCGAGCACGGCTTGATAAGCGCCTGCTTGCACCGCTTGGATAGACACTTAGGCGCGAGTGAAAGCAACGCCACGTGTTCTGTCTCAGGTAAGCCGCCATAATCCCGACATGGCCACCGGGACCAGCCTTTCGCATGTGTTCCCTCTCGGCAGCCGTCTCAACGAGCTCGGCCGCATAGAGGTCGGCGGGTGCGACACGATCGAGCTCGCTCGCGAGTTCGGCACGCCGGCATACGTAGTCGCCGAGGACGACCTACGCGCACGGGCGCGCTTGTTCGTGCAAGCCGGTCGTGACGCCGCTCACGAGAACTTCAACGTTGTGTTCGCCTCCAAGGCGTTCCCGTGCACCGCGGTCCTCAGCCTGTTCGCTGAAGAGGGTTTGTGGTGCGACGTGGCCTCCGGCGGTGAGCTTCACCTGGCTTTGAACGCCGGCTTCGCCGCCGAGCGGATACTGATGCACGGCAACGCCAAGTCAACATCTGAGCTGGAGATGGCTTTGCGTGCACGTGTCGCCCTGATCGTGATCGACAACTTCGATGAGATCGAACGGCTCGCACAGCTGTTGGAGCGAGGTGTGCTCAACGGTGCGCAGCAGGCTGTGCTCATACGCGCCACCCCTGACGTGCGTGGGGAGACACACGAGAAGATCTCCACCGGTCAGGCCAACTCGAAGTTCGGCTTCTCGATGAACGACGTGAGCACCGCAATAGATCGGGTCCACGCCGTCAAGGGGTTGAGCCTCGAGGGCATCCACGCCCACATCGGCTCCCAGCTCATGGAGCTCGAGCCGTTCCGACGCGAGGTGGCCGCGCTCGCCCAGATTGGCAGCTTCCCCACCTGGGACCTCGGAGGCGGCCTCGGAGTGCCCTACAGCGAGAGCCAGCATCCGCCTGAGATCGATGAGTGGGTCGCCGCCGTCGTCGGTGCAGCTCACGAAGCCGGCATCGGTGCAGATGCTCGCTTGTTGGTCGAGCCAGGTCGCGCCCTCACGGCGAATGCCGGTGTCACCCTCTACACGGTCGAGAGCGTCAAGCACAACGTCTCCAGCTGGGTGGCCGTCGACGGCGGCATGTCAGACAATCTCCGTCCGATGCTCTACAGCGCAATGTATGAAGCACACGTTGCAGACCGCTTTGGCGACCCGGATGGTGCGGCCGGTGGAGCGGGCTCCAAACGCTACGTGCTGGCGGGAAAGCACTGTGAGTCCGGCGACGTGATCGTGCGAGACGCGACGCTCGAGGACCCTAGGCCCGGTGACGTAATCGTAACTCCCGCCACCGGCGCCTACGGTTTTGCGATGGCCAGCAACTACAACGGCGTGCCTCGCCCGCCGGTGATCTTCTGCAAGGACGGCGATGCTCGCGTGGTGGTCAGGCGCGAGAGCTTTGAGGACCTAACCGCCCGCGATGTCTACTGAGCAGTTCAACGTCGGCCTGCTCGGGTTCGGCACGGTCGGCTCGGCGTTCGCCACGCTCGTGGGGGAGCGGGCTGTCCAGATAGAGCGGCTTACCGGGCGTCAGCCCGTGCTGGGCGACGCTCTCACCACCACTAAAGGCGACTTTGGAGAGATCCTCGAGTCCTCCGAGCTGATCGTCGAGCTGATCGGCGGGATCAAGCCTGCGCGCGAATACGTGCTTGCTGCTCTAGGCGCCGGCAAGCACGTCGTCACCGCAAACAAGCAGCTGCTCTCTCAGCACGGGGAGGAGCTCTTTGACGCCGCTCGCGCCAGTGGCGCGCAGTTGCGCTTCGAGGCGGCCGTGGCGGGCGTCGTCCCGGTCATACGGGTGCTTGCCGAGTCGCTTGCCGGAGCCCACGTGGAGCGTGTCCATGGGATCGTCAACGGCACCACCAACTTCATCTTGAGCGAGATGACCAGAGGCTCGAGCTACGAGCAGGCGCTGGCCGAGGCTCAGCGTCAAGGCTTCGCCGAGGCCGACCCGAGCGAAGACGTCAGCGGCCGCGACGCCGCCGCGAAGATGGCCATCCTCGCGCGACTCGCATTCGGAACGCCGGTCCACCTCGACCAGGTTCCCTACGAGGGGATCGAGCATCTGCAAACCGACGACCTGCAATATGCGCGCGAGCTGGGGCTCGGGCTCAAGCTGATCGGGACCGCCGAGCGACGCGACGGGGGCCTGTCGGTACGCGTGCACCCCGCCTTCCTCTACTCAGGGCACCCACTGGCCTCGGTCAACGGGCCCTTCAACGCGGTCACCGTAGAGTCGGATGCAATTACCGAGATCACCATGTCGGGCCCCGGCGCCGGTGGCAGGCAGACCGCGAGCGCGGTGCTCGGCGATCTCGTCAGCGCAATGCTCCCGCCAGCTCCACCCTCACCGCCGCTTGACCCGCTTGCGCTCGTGCAGGATGTGCAGAGCGGCTTCTATATTCATATGGAGGTAGCCGACCGGCCCGGCGCGCTGGCCTCGGTGGCTCAGGTGCTCGGTGAGCAGGGCGCATCGATCAAGTCGGTCGTGCAGCACGGGCTCGGCGAGCACGCCCGTCTCGTGATGGTCATCCATCCACTAGCAGAATCGCGTCTGCGTGAGGCGTTGAAACGCATCGCGGCGCTCGACTTCCTGCGCTCAACCCCGCGCGCCATACGTGTAATCGAAGAGGAGTTCATGTGATCCTGGCTTTGTCCCAAGAAGGAGTTCATGTGAGAGAGGCAATTTCCTATGAGTAAGTGTCACGTGCCGCTGATCGAGCGCTACCGCGATCGTTTGCCCTTCGAGGAGGGTGACCCGATCGTGAGCCTGCAGGAGGGCTCGACCCCGCTGCTGCGCGCGCCGGTGCTGTCGGAGCTGATGGGCGCCTCGGTGCGTTTGAAGCTCGAGGGCGCAAACCCAACCGGGTCGTTCAAGGATCGCGGTATGACCTGCGCAGTGTCGGCGGCGGTGCGCGAGGGCGCAAAGGCCGTGATCTGCGCCTCTACAGGGAACACGGCTGGCAGTGCGGCCGCCTACGCTTCGCGAGCCGGCATCACCTGCGCCGTGATCGTCCCCGACGGGAAGATCGCTGAAGGAAAGATGGCTCAAACGCTGATTCATGGCGCTCGTGTGATCTCACTCGCCGGCAACTTCGATCAGGCGCTGAAGCTGGTGAGGGAGCTGGCTGAGGCCCACCCGATCGTGCTCGTCAACTCGATCAACGAATTCCGGATCGAAGGCCAGAAGACGGCGGCGTTCGAGCTGCACGAGGATCTGGAGGGCCAGTTGGAAGCGCTCTACATCCCGGTCGGAAATGCCGGCAACATCACTTCCTACTGGCGCGGCTTCTGCGAGATGGGAGCCAGCCCCAAGCTCCTCGGCTTTCAGGCCGAGGGCGCGGCGCCGCTCGTGCTCGGCCACCCCGTGGAGCATCCGGAAACCGTCGCTAGCGCGATTCGCATCGGCCATCCGGTGCGAGGGGATGACGCGCTCACGGCGATCACCCAGTCGGGCGGCGCAATCCGATCGGTCAGCGACGCGGAGATCCTGACCGCATACCGACTGCTGGCGTCCAAGGAAGGCATGTTCTGCGAGCCCGCCTCAGCCGCCTCGGTGGCGGGACTGCTCAAGTACGGCACAGACGGCGCCAAGCAGATCGTCTGCGTGCTTACAGGCCGCGGAATCAAGGATCCGCAGACAGCGATCGAGCACAACGGCGGCAAAGTGATCCCCTGCTCAGCAGAGATCGGCGCGATCGAAGAGGCGGTCCTGGGTGATCCGTAGGCGTGTGGTGC
>JBAPMC010000438.1:0-5890 GCA_049278415.1 Solirubrobacteraceae bacterium | reverse complement strand
CCCACGCTCGCCGGCCACTATGCGAGTTTCGATCGCCTGGCGTCCGCGCGGCAGCTCGCGCAGCACGCTGCGATCTAGATCGCCGTGACGGGCAAGCGCCAATGTCCTCGGGATCGGAGTCGCGGTCATGTGCAATGTGTGTGGAGGACGGGCAGCGTCCTGATCCCCGAGTGCAGCGCGCTGGCGCACCCCGAAGCGGTGTTGCTCGTCGATGACCGCCACCGCCAGCTCGCGAAAGCGCACGTCCGGCTCAATCAGCGCGTGCGTGCCCACCACCAGCGACAGCTCACCGCTCGAGAGCTTGCCGAGCGTGTCCGCACGGCGACTCGCGGCGGTCGACCCAGTCAATAGCGCGACCGTTACCGACTCTGAGCCGAGCAGACGTTGCACCGTCGCGAAATGCTGCTCGGCAAGCGTCTCAGTCGGCGCCATCAGCGCCGCCTGCGCACCATGCTCAACGGCGCGCAGCATCGCATGCAACGCCACCACCGTCTTGCCGCTCCCGACCTCCCCCATCAGCAGTCTCTGCATGGGATGTCGCCGTTTGAGGTCCACTCCGATCGTGGCGATCGCCTTGCGCTGATCGCCTGTCAGCTCGAATGGCAAGCTCTGCTCGAGCCAGCGCCGGCTCAACGTGGGCGGATCTCCTAGCGCTGGGGCCTTTGCCTGCTCGGCGCGCCGTCCTCTGCGCACGAGGAAGACGAGCTGAGTCAAGAGCAGCTCCTCGAATGCGAGCCGCTGCAGTCCCTCGCGCGGCGCCTCGCCTGCTCCACCGAAGTGCATCGCGGCGAGCGCCGAGCGGCGCTCACAAAGCCGCTCTGCGACCCGAATGCTTGACGCGAGCGGCTCCACCACGTCGCCAAGCCCATGCCTGTGCTCGCCCACGAGCGTGAGGATCTGGGTAGAGCTCACACCCTCCGCTGCCGAATAGTGCGCCACCGACTGCGCATCTCCCGAGCCGATGTCCGAGCCGATCGCATGATGAGCCACGCGGAAGCGCCCACCACCGTCGGCCTTGCCGTGCAACACCAGAGGAGTGCCTGGCGGATATTGCTTGACAAGCCACGGCTGATTGAAGAACGTCGCCTTCATCGACCCCGTATCGTCGAACACGCTTGCTTCCACCAGCCCGCGCATCCCGCGCCGTCGTACGGGCCGACCGGCGATCGAGCGCACCTGTACCGCCACCGTCGCCTGTTCGCCCGCCCGCAACTGCGCCACTGTGCGCGCCTCGCGATGGTCTCGCGGCAGGTGCTCCAGCAACCCCCCGACCGAGCTCAATCCAAGCGCCGTGATCCCATCGGCCATCTTGCCTGACGGAATGTCCAGCGGGCCCCGAAGACGCGATGGTCTCGGCCAACGCACGGGCGCACCGAGCATCTCCTCCCAGGCAAGTCGCTGTGCTCCGGCGAACGCGCGCGGACCGTCAAGACGCTCCTCCGTGGAGGCACGGGTAGGTGCAACGGTTGCGGCGGCGTTTGACATCTCCTTGCAAGATGATGACCAGCTTGGCGGTCACATCCAAGACGTATCCCAAGCAAACATGTGGACGCGCCCTCTACTCGGCTGCGAGCAGCCACCAGTAGGCGGGTTGTCCGCCCTCGCGCAACTCCAGCTCGACCTCACCGTTCACCATCTGCTCAATCTGCTCTAGCTCAAGCGGAGCATCCACACCAGCAAGCACACTGATCAGCTCCGCGTCCGGGGCGAGCGCCTGCAAGACCGCGAGCAGCGTCTCGGCCGGCTCGCCCCAGGCGACTACCTGCTCCTCGACGAATCCAACGGCCTCTCCCTGCTGGAAGCGGCCCTGGACGTCTGCGCGTGCAGCCTGCGCCACCGCTCCCGTGCGCAGCGCATCGAGCGCTTCGTGCATCGCCTGGGCGTTCTCGTGCACGCCATGGTCACTCTGCAGCGCAACCGCCACCGCGAGACCCGCCTGCTGACTGGTGGCCTTCACTACGAGCACTTGCTTGTCTGAGAGCTCGGCGGCTCGTTCGGCCGCCATCACGACGTTCGTGCTGCCTGGCAACACGACCACCTCCTCAGCAGGCACCTCGTGTATCCCTGCGAGCAGCTCATACGTCGAGGGGTTCAGCGTCGGCCCACCGTCGATCGTATGCACGCCCAGCTCGCGGTACATCTGGGTGAGTCCGATCCCATTGACCACTGCAAGCGCTCCACAGCGCACCCGCGGCGGGGCGACGGGAAGCCCGTTCGCCACGCCCACACCCACACCCACACCCACGAGACGCTCATTGCGCTCGGCCACCTGCACCCGCATATCGGCGACGTCGAGGTGAGACACCTCCCCTGTGCCGTCGAACAGCGCTGTGGCACGCTCGGGCTCATCGGTGTGGAGGTGGACCTTCAGCGTGCTGGGATCACCCACGACGAGCACCGAGTCCCCGAGCGCCTCGAGTCCTGCGGTAAAGCGTGAGGGAACCAGACCGCGGCCCGTCACGGCGAAGTTGGTGCAGTAGCGGTAGGTGCTCGAGTTGTGCTCTGGGTGGGTGATCTTTGCGGGGGCGTAGTGATCGAGCTCGGGCGGAGCCTCGTCGCGCAAGGCCGCCACCACACCGGCGAAGATCACCGTCAGAGCGTGCCCGCCGGCATCCACGACCCCCGCGTCGCGCAAGGCTGCTAGCAGCTCGGGCCCGCGCTTGACCGACTCGGTGCCCGCCTCGACAGCGCGTTCCAGTGTCTTTGCGATCGCGAGATCCTGCTCGCGCGGCTCGGTCGTGGGGCCAAGCCTGCCGGCATCCTCACTGTGCGCCACGTCGGCCATGATCCCGTGGGCCATCTCGCGCGCCACCGTCAAGATCGTGCCCTCGGCCGGTTCGCGCACTGAGGAGTAGGCGCGGTCCGCGGCGTTCGCGAGCGCAGCGCCGATAAGCGTCGCGTCGATCAGCTGACCGGGCCGGCTGACGAGCTCCTCGGCCGCTCCCCGGATCAGCTGGGAGAGGATCACCCCGGAGTTGCCTCTTGCTCCGAGCAGCGCCGCTCGCGCGACCGACTGCACGATCTCCTCGCGACCGATCTCATCGATCGTCCGCGCGGAGTCGCTGCCCTGCAGGCGATCGAGCTCTGCGAGCACCGCCCTGAGCGTCAACACCATGTTGTCGCCCGTGTCGCCGTCGGCGACCGGGAACACATTCAGGTCGTTTACCTCCTCGCGACGGGACTCGAGGTGGGCCAAGGCGCCCGCCACAGCGGCCCTGAAGCGGATCAGGTTCGTGTCGGTCACCGCGCCAGCTCCATCGCGCGCGCCCCCTCAGGCGCTCTCAAGACCGTGCTCACAGCCCTGTCATACCACCACAACCACCGGTCGATCCGACTGCCGAGCCCCGGACGGCCCTCAGGAAGCTGCATACCGTCACAACGGCCGTCTTTATGCATGGAGCGCCTGTAGGGCCGAGAGGCAAGTCAGGCAAGGACGCAGGAAGCGAAGTGTGCTCTGCACACGAGTGACCGAGGACGCAGCCTGACGCCGCCTATCGGCCCTACAGGGCCTTTGTGACCTTGCCGGCCTTCAGACAACGGGTGCACACGTACACGCGACGGGGCGCTTTCCCCACAAGGATCTTGACCTTCTGCAGGTTGGGATCAAAGCGCCGCTTGGTTGCAACCATCGAGTGACTGCGACTGTTACCGAACGCGGGACCCTTCCCGCAGCTATGACATATCTTGGCCATGAGGCTCGGCAGTCTAGCCGCTCGCGCGGCCGCTCGCCGGGAGACCGTTCAGTGGACCGTTGCTCCCACGGGCATCGTCGGTTGACTGGGACGTTTCAGCTCGATGCGCAATGCAGCCATCCTCAGCACCGCCTCGGCCGCATGACGTCCCTGATCGCGCTTTCCCCCGCCTGAGCGCGCGAGCGCCTGCTCCATCGTCTCGCACGTCAGCACCCCAAAAGCGCACGGCACCCCCGTGCTGAGCGCGATCTGCTGGATTCCGCGCGCCGCCTCGGCGCAGACGAAGTCGTAGTGGTCTGTCTCACCGCGAATAACAGCCCCCAAACATGCAATCCCGTCGAAACGACCCGACTGTGCGGCATAGCTGGCCGCCAGGGGCAGCTCGAATGCTCCGGGCACGTCGAACACCTCCACGTCGGCGCCAGCCTGCGCGAACGCTTCGCGCGCACCCCTTTCCAGCCGCTCCGCGAGATCTTCGTAGAAGCGTCCGATCACGATCGCGTAGCTCATCTGTCGCGCCTGCCGTGCGCCCCCTGGGTATGCCCTTTAGGGTCGCGCTCGCGCTCGCGCTCGCGGTCGTGCTCGCGCTCGGCGTGCAACAGCTCCGCGTCGAGGTTGAGGCCTTGGTGGTGCAGGATGTGGCCCATTCGCTGGGCCTTGGTGCGCAGGTAGGCCTCGTTGTGCTCGTTGGGCGCATGCTCGATCGGGATCTGCGCGCTGACCGATAGGCCGTAGCCCTCCAGGCCCTTGATCTTCTTTGGGTTGTTTGTGAGGATTCGGATCGAGCTGAGGCCGAGGTCCACGAGGATCTGTGCTCCGATCCCGTAGTCGCGCAGGTCAGCTGGAAGGCCGAGGCGCTCATTGGCTTCGACCGTGTCGAGACCGTCCTCCTGCAAGCGGTAGGCACGTAGCTTGTTGAGCAGGCCGATGCCCCTGCCCTCCTGGGAGAGGTACAGCAGCACCCCCTCGCCCTCGCGCTCGATCATCGACAGCGCCGAGGTGAGCTGCTCGCCGCAGTCACAGCGCAGCGAGTGGAACACGTCGCCGGTGAGGCACTCCGAGTGCACGCGCACGAGCACGTCCTCGCGTCCCGCAACATCTCCCTTGACGAGCGCCACGTGGTGCTTGTCGTCCACCAGCGAGCGGTAGCCAACCGCCTCGAAGTCGCCGAAGGCTGTGGGCAGGCGCGTGGAGACCACCCGCTCTACGAGCTGATCGTTGCGCCTGCGGTAGGCGATCAGGTCGGCGATCGTGATCATCTTCAGGTTGTGGCGCTCGCAGTAGCGCGTGAGGTCGCTCACGCGCGCCATCGAACCGTCCTCGTTCATCACCTCGCAGATCACGCCGGCCGGGATCAGACCGGCAAGCCGTGCCAGATCGACGCTAGCCTCGGTGTGCCCGGTGCGCTCGAGCACCCCACCTGCCTTTGCCTTCAGCGGACTCACATGGCCTGGCTGCACGAGATCATCGGGCCGGCTGGCAGGGTCGATCGCAACCTGCATCGTGCGTGCCCGGTCGTGTGCCGATACGCCTGTGGTGACCCCCTCGCGTGCCTCGATGGTGACCGTGAAGGGGGTTTGCAGCGCCGACTCGTTCTTGGCGGTCATCAGCTCCAGTTCGAGATCGTCACAGCGCTCGGGGGTGAGCGCGAGGCAGATCCACCCACGTGCCTCCTTGGCCATGAAGTTGATCGCCTCGGGTGTCACGAACTGAGCGGCCATGACCACATCGCCCTCGTTCTCACGATCCTCGTCGTCGCAGACGACCACCATCTTGCCTTGCTTGATCTCCTCAATTGCCTCTTCCACTGTGGCGAACGGGGTTGTTGTCCTCGACTGGCTCATACGCGGGCCTCCGTCTTCAAGAGTCGCTCTACATGCTTGGCAAGAACGTCTGCCTCCAGGTTGACCCGATCCCCGACCTGCGCCTCCCCGAGACTCGTGCGAGCAAGCGTCTCAGGGATCAGCGACACCGAGAAGCCCCCGTTGCGAACCTCGCTGACGGTCAGGCTCACACCGTCGACAGCCACTGAGCCCTTCCCCACCAGGTAGCGCGCAAGCTGTGGGGGAGCGGCATCGGCAAGCTGTGGTGGACGGGCGTCGATTTCGATGTCGAGCACCCGCGCGAACCCCTCCTCGTGCACGCCCGCGATTGTGCCGGTCCCGTCGACGTGCCCTTGCACTATGTGACCCCCAAGC
>JBAPMC010000437.1:0-1515 GCA_049278415.1 Solirubrobacteraceae bacterium | reverse complement strand
CTGGATATCTGCAGCTCATGCCAACAATCGCAACGGGCTCGTGCCGTTGCGATTCGACCTCCCGCAAACGGCTGCGAGTCTCGTGCAAGTCGACCGTAACCCGCTTCAGATACTCGCGCAACCTCTCATCGTTCGTCATGTGACCTCTCCAGGCTCTTGAGCATGTGCGCTGCGGGTGTTGGCTGACTCATCCCTCTCCAGGTTCTCGAGCATGTGCGCTGCGGACCTCGGCTGACTCATCCGAGCTCTCGATCGATGAATCCGAAGATCTCCTCGTCGGAGGCGGACTCGATCAGCCCGGCGACAGCCTGCTCATCCTGCTGCTCAACGCCGGCTTGCTCCTGCGAGCTGTCGAGCCTTGTGAGCAGAGCGAGCAGACGCGATCTCGCTGCCGTGGTCTGGTCTGGATCGGCCATCGATTCGAGCCGATGCTCAAGCCTCTCGAGCTCCCGCAAAGGAGAAGTCTCATCATCGTCCACGCTCAGCTCACAGGCCAGGTAGTCGGCGACCGCAACCGGTGTCGGATAGTCGAACACGAGCGTCGCCGGCAGATCCAAGCCCATGACGGCACACAGCCGGTTGCGCAACTCCACCGCCAGCAACGAGTCGAATCCAAGATCCTTGAAAGCGCGCTTGGCGTCGACCGCGTCGGATGAAGCGTGTCCAAGCACACGCGCCACCTCTGTGCGCACGAATCCTAGGAGCACCTGCGAGCGCTCCGCAGCCGGCGTCTCGGCGAGGCTGCGGCGCAGCTCCTCTGCAGCGCCTTCGTCGCGAGGTATGCCGCCAGCACCTGAGAGCGAGCGAACCTCGGGTAGATCTTCGATCATCGGTCGCGCACGCGCGAGCGCGAAGATCGGCGCATAGACATCCCAGTGGATGTCGGCAACGGTCACAATCGGCCTACCGTCAAGCAACGCCCACTCCAGCGCCTTGATCGTCAGCTCGGGAGCCATGCAATCAAGACCACGACGGCGAAGGGCCTCAGCGGCCTCGCCGTCGGCCGAGCCAACCATGCCGTCGCCGGCCCAGGGTCCCCACGCCACCGAGGTTGCTGGCAGGCCGAGCGCGTGGCGCTGAGCCGCCAGCGCGTCGAGACAGGCGTTTGCGGCGGCATATGCGCCCTGCTGACCCGAGCCGAGTGTGCCCGCGATGGAAGAGAACAGGACGAACGCCGATAGATCGAGATGCTCCGTAAGAGTTGAAAGATTTAGGGCTCCCTGCGCCTTTGCTCCGAGCGCGCGCTCGAGATCTTCAGCGCCCATCGACTCAATCGGTCCGTAGAAGCCGAGGCCGGCGGCGTGTACTACGGCGCTGAGCGGTGCTTGCTCGGGTAGCGACTCGAGCAGCTCAGCCAGCTGATCGCGCTCTGCGACGTCGCACGCGGCGATTGCCACCTCGACGCCCATGTCGCTCAACTCGCTGCGAAGCTCCTCGGCTCCTGGCGCATCGGCGCCGCGCCGACTGACGAGCAGCAAGCGCGTGGCGCCGGCGCGCGCGAGCCAGCGTGCGACG
>JBAPMC010000436.1:0-5444 GCA_049278415.1 Solirubrobacteraceae bacterium | reverse complement strand
GCGTGACGGCGTGCCGCTGAGCGCCGAGGAGCTGACTGCCCTGTTCGCCGAGACACGTCCGGAGGCGATCGAGGAGATTCGCGCTGCCGCGGATGAGCTGCGCGAGGAGCTGGTGGGGGAGACGGTGACGTTCGTGGTGAACCGCAACATCAACATCTCAAACGTCTGCACCGTGGGGTGCGCCTTTTGCGGTTTCGGCCAGGGCAAGCGCTCGCCCGATGCTTACGAGCACGACGAGCAGGAGTTCGTGGGCCGTGTGCTCGCGGCGATCGACTATGGCGCCAGCGAGCTGTGCATCCAGTCGGGCATCCACCCAGACTGGAGCCTTGAGGACTACCTGGGATGGCTGCGGCTCGCGAAGGCCACGGCGCGCGACGCCGGCACGGACTTGCACCTGCATGCCTACAGTCCGATGGAGATCGCCCACATGTGCGATATCTCAAGCCTGCCGCCGTCGGAGGTGTTCGCGCGACTGAGCGATGCGGGGCTCGACTCGACCCCGGGCACGGCCGCCGAGGTGCTGCACGACGGCGTCCGCGAGCGCATCTCCCCGAACAAGCTGCCGGTGGCGCGCTGGGTTGAGATCATCGAAGCGTCACACAAGGCCGGTCTGCGCTCCACTTCCACGGTGATGTTCGGCCATATAGAGGAGCCGTGGGAGTTGGCGGAGCACATGCGTGTCATACGCGAGCTACAGGAACGTACTGGCGGGATCACCGAGTTCGTGCCGCTGTCGTTCATTCCGTTCCAGACCTTGCTCGGACGCACCCACGGTGTGGAGGAGATCTCGCGTGAGGAGAACCTCAAGCACACCGCCGTCTTCCGACTAGCGCTTGGGCGCACGATCCCAAGTCTGCAGGCCTCTTGGGTGAAGATGGGAATCGATGCCGCCTCAGAGGCACTGCGCTGGGGCGTCAACGACCTTGGGGGGACACTGATGGAGGAGTCAATCAGCCGGCTAGCTGGCAGCTATCACGGCACCAAGCTAGACCCCGACGAGTTGGTTGCGGCAGCGCACGGGGCAGCTCGACCCGCGGCGGAGCGCACAACCCTGTACGGGATCAGACGACGCTACCCGCTGAACGGAACGGGCGGCGCGAGGGGTGGAGAGGCAACACTGGCCACCAGCACCAGCATCTGAGTCTGTTGCTGGGCCAGCGTCTGAGGCTTCTCAGCGTCTGAGGCTTATCAGCGTCTGAGGCCCATCACTGGCTGCAGCGTCTGAGGTCAGTCACTCGTCGGGTCGCTCGATGAAGCGCTCGAAGGTGGTGATCATCTGCCGGTGGTAGGCGATGCCTCCAACCAGCGTTGCTTCCGCGCCGCGCCACTGGTCCTCGCGCCGTCCCTCCCGTCCCGCTTTCAAATTCTCCAAATAGCCCTCGAGCTCTGCCAGCTTGGCTCGATGCCAGTCGCCGCGGCCGGCGAATACCGCCTGTGGGTCAGCTCCCGCGAAGATCTTCAGCATGCCCTCGTCCCGATACTGCGAAGGCGGTGCACCTGGCGTGTCGGCCCACGCACGCAGCGCCTCACGGCCCGTGTCGGTAAGCGCATAGAGCTTGCGTTTGCGCCCGCCCTGCTCCTGGCTTTGTGAGAGATAGCCGCCTCTGGCAAGGCGTGCCGGCTCGTCGTAGAAAGTGGTGTGTGGTACGGGCCAGAAGTTCTCGATCGAGTGCTCGAGCATCTGCTTGAGCTCGTAGGGTGTTCCCTCGCCGACTAGGTCAAGCAGGCTCAACACCGCATAGGAGGTTGTGGTGAGGCGCACAGTCTTGCTCGGGGCGGTCACGTCCGGGTAAGGCTTGTTCGGGGCTTGTTTTCCATGGTTCGTCATGTATAGTTCGGCTCGAACTATAGAAGGCGCGTCTCACAGCAGCGTGAGCGTGCCTGAGCAAGGAGCTGAGATAGATGGCCGAAACTCATGCAGATGACATCCTCTCCGAGGCCTCAGATCACGACGAGCGGACCGTCGAGACGACGTCCGCCGAGCGGTCCGTGAGTGTAGGGGACTATGACGTCGCAATCGTCGGCGCCAGTCTCGCCGGCTGTACCACAGCGATCCTGCTCGCCCGCTCGGGCGCGCGTGTGGCGCTCATCGAGAAGAGCCCCGATCCACAGGCGTTCAAGCGAGTGTGCTCCCACTACATTCAATCCTCGGGCGTAGCGACGCTCGAGCGGCTGGGGTTGCTCGAGCAGATGATGCAGGCAGGGGCAGTACGCTCACGCGCCTGCCTATGGACGCGTTGGGGCTGGGTCGACCCGCCGGTCAAGAGCAGCGCTCCAGTTGGAGTCAACCTGCGCCGCGAACGCTTGGATCCGATGATCCGCCAGATGGCCTCTGAGACACCCGGCGTCGAGTTGATCCTTGGGTACACCGCGCAAGAGCTCATGCGCGACGGGGAGCAGGTGCGGGGCGTGCATGTGCGCAACACACGCGGGCAAACGCTGGAGCTGAACGCGCAGCTGGTGGTGGGCGCAGACGGCCGCGGCTCGCGTGTAGCCAAGCTCGCGGGCGTGGAGACGAAGACCGCTCCCCACGGACGCTTCGCCTATGGCGGCTACTTCGAAGGGCCCGCGCCAGCACGAGCACCAGACTCTGCGCTGTGGCTGCTCGACCCTGACATGGCGGGCGCCTTCCCAACCGACAGCGGCCACACTTTCTACGCCGTGATGCCCGCCACAGAGCGCCTGCCTGAATTCCGCAACGACCCCGCGGCGGCGCTGCAGAAGTTCGTGGCAGCCATACCCGACGCTCCGCCAATCGCCGAATCGCGGCTGGTAGGCGAAGTCACCGGCAAGGTTGACATGACCAATGTCATCAACACACCGACCGCCCCCGGGCTCGCGCTCGTAGGCGACGCCGCTAGCGCCGTCGACCCGCTTTGGGGTGTCGGCTGCGGCTTTGCGCTGCAATCAGCCGAGTGGCTCGCTGACAGCGTCGCTCCAGCGCTTGGCGGAGCCGAGTCGCTGCAGCAGGGCCTGAAGCGCTACCGCCGTCGCCACGCCCGTGGGTTGAAAGGCCACACCAGGGAAATCCTCGACTATGCGAGTGGCCGCAAGATCAACGCCGGGGAGAAGCTGTTCTTCTCAACGGCGAGCTATGACGAGCGCACGGCGAGGGTCTTCGAGGCTTTTGGCTCGCGCAACATCGGGCCCACACGGATGCTTGCAACAGGGGTGCCACTCGCCATGTTCGCCAACGCCCGCCGTTCGATCTCCAAACGTGCCGGAGCCCGGTCTCGCTCGGTTCCCGTCACAGCACCGAGCGGAGAGGGAGTCTCCGACGCACGATGAACGTCGTGCGCCGCCTCAACGAAACAGGTCCTCCTCGAGCGGCCGAAGCAGGGCGAGCGCACCGGGCCCATCGTCGTCGCTGACGAACCTCTCCAAGCCCTCCACCACTACAACCGGCTCGCGCGAGTCCTTGGCGCGTGCAAGGTCGGCGAGAGATGCAATGGCGTCGGCGACCGCCAACCACGTGGCGTGCAACTCCATCCCCACGCTGTCGCTGCGCCCGCGCCAATCATCGAGCACAAGCAGCCCCGCACAGCCGATCGCCACGTCGCACTGACCGTGGCGCCAGGCGCGGCCGAAGCTGTCGCTGATCACAACGCCCACACGCGCGCCGGTCAGCTCGCGCAGACGCGCCCGGATTCGCCGCGCAGAGGCGTCCGGGTCGCGCGGGAGCACGATCAGAGTCTCGGTCTCGCCCACCCCAACCGAGTTGGAGGCGTCCACGCCCGCATTGGCGCACACGAAGCCGTGATGGGTACGGCAGATCAACACACCATTGGCTTGACGCAGGATCTCCTCGGACTGGTCGAGCACAACCTGTATGGCGCGCGGGTCCTTGGCGTGGGCGGCGCTCTGTGCGGCGATGGCGGTGGTCAGCTCCCGCGCGCGCGGTCCCGGCTCGACGTGTCGCAGATCCACGACGGCGCCCTCGGCCTTCGAGACGACCTTGTGGGCGATCGCCACGATCTGGCCGTCTTGCAGCCCTCGCGGAGGCTGCTCGGCGTCGAGCGCCCCTGAGATCAACTCGCCCAGGTCACTCCCGGCGGCAACCTCCGGCAGTCCGCTCAGGCTGCGGGCGCAGAGACTGCTCACGAGGTCAAGCTGCCTGGGAGCCTTGGCCGGTGGGCGTGGAGGAGCGTCCAACCGTCTCGGTGTCGCTCCCAGAACGATCGAGGACCGCACGGGTACGCGGCGCTCTGACGCGCTCGCCGGCCAGACGCTCACGCAACACCGCGAGGTCCTCGCCGGTGTCGATGTCGAGCAGCAGCGACGCCGGCTGCTCGATCCGCCATGTCGCCCCAGCATCGCTTGCAAGCCGCTCGTGGCGCGCACGGCTGTCCGGCCCGAAGCTGGGGGAGAGCGCGTCAGGCGGGCACAGCAGCAGACCGTTCGTGCCGCTGCCGTGACGGTCGGGCACGATCACCACCTCCGATGCCCTGCTCACCGCGGAGGCTGAGTCGACTGAGATCCCTTTTGCATCCGCACCAGGAGCAGGCCCAGCAAGCAGCGCCAGCAGCTCATCCGGGTCGAGTGTGGGGCAGTCGCCGGGAATGCACAGCGCACGCTCGAAGCCCTCCTGCAGCGCTCTCTCGAGACCGAGCAACACCGCAGCGCTCTGACCCTCCTCGGCGGAGTCCTCAACCACGATTGCGCCGATGTAGCGTGCAGCACCAGCCACCGATGACTCGCACGTGACGACGATCGTTGCATCGACCGCGGAGCATTCGCGCAGGGCGCTCAGCACGTCGCCCACCATCGCTTGCGCGAGGCTCGCGCGCAGCGAATCGGCGATGCTCTCTCCCAGTCGCTGCTTGGCGATGGGAAAGCGCTTTACGGGAAGGATCGCGGCCGTGCGCATGTCCGCCAGAGCGTATCTCGATAAGGATGCGCGGACGCAAACGCGTAGCTTGCGCTGTCGTGGGTGAACCTCACCCGGCGAGCGAGTCGGCGAACGCGAGCGTCTGCTCGGCGACCCGTGCGCGTGTGGCGCCGTCCGGCATCGCCGTATCGATCTCGAGCATCGCCACGCCTGCAGTGGGCTCGTCGGCAATCATCCCGTCGAGCAGGCCGGGCTGCACCATCTCGTAGAAGGCTGCAACGCCGACGGCGCTCAGCGGCTGTTCGTATGCCTCTAGGAACGCCTTGGTGGGCCCCTTGACGATCTCGCCACCAACCACAGGGCTCACACACACCACCGGCGCGGTGAGACCGGCGAGCGCCTCGCCAAGCACGCTCAGGATTGGCCAGATGGAGATAACCGGGTTGCTCGGTCCCACAATCACCGCCCTCGCGTCCGCGAGCGCTGTCAGCACCTCAAGGGTTGCGCGAGCCGCAGGGACCGTCTCGCGCGGGCGAGAAGTCGGGTTGGCAGGCGCATTCTGAGCTCCACTCTCAGCACTCGAGCCGAAAGCCACCTCGCACACCTTGCCCTCAGC
>JBAPMC010000435.1:0-9930 GCA_049278415.1 Solirubrobacteraceae bacterium | reverse complement strand
GTTTGACTCCGGCAGGTAACCCCCCAGCGCATTGCGGAAGGCCTGCTGGGAGTCACTCAGGGAGATCCTGTCCTGCGGGCGCTTGGGGCCGGCGATGCTCGGCACCACCTCGCCTAGGTCGAGCTCGATCAGCTCGGAGAAAGTTGGCTCCTCAGCGTGCTCGTCGTGCCACATGCCCTGCTCGCGACAGTAGGCCTCCACGAGCTCGATCCGCTGCTTGGGACGACCGGAGAACTCGAGGTAGCGCAGCGTCTCTGCATCCACCGGGAAGATGGCGCAGGTGGAGCCGAACTCGGGTGACATGTTGCCGATGGTTGCGCGGTCGGCGAGCGGCAAGCCCGCCAGCCCCTCCCCGTAGAACTCGACGAACATCCCCACCACACCGCGCTCACGCAGCATCTCGGTGACGGTGAGCACCAGATCGGTTGCGGTGGCGCCCTGAGGCAGCTCTCCATGCAGCTTGAAGCCGAGCACGCGTGGAATCAGCATGGACATTGGCTGGCCGAGCATGGCTGCCTCCGCCTCGATCCCGCCAACGCCCCAGCCGAGCACACCGAGGCCGTTGACCATGGTGGTGTGCGAGTCGGTGCCCACGAGCGTGTCGGGATAGGCCTGCGCCGGGCTTGAATCGCCGGCGGGCGTTGAGAACACCACGCGCGCCAGATACTCGAGGTTGACCTGGTGCACGATGCCGGTGTCGGGCGGCACCACCTTGAAGGCGTCAAAGGCTCCCTGGCCCCAGCGCAGGAAGCGGTAGCGCTCCTCGTTGCGCTCGAACTCGCGCTCGGCGTTGATCTTGAAGGCGTCACGCGAGGCGAAGGCGTCGACCTGCACCGAATGGTCGATTACGAGCTCGGCGGGCACGAGCGGCTCGATGTCAAGCGGATTGCCGTTGAGCTTCACCATTGCGTCGCGCATGGCGGCGAGATCCACCACGGCGGGTACACCTGTGAAATCCTGCATCAGCACCCTGGCGGGCGTGAAGGCGATCTCCTTGCTCGGCTGCGCCTTGGCGTCCCAGCTGGCGAGCGCCTCAACGTCTGCCGCCGTAACGGACCCGTTGCCCTCGGTGCGCAGGAGATTCTCGAGCAGCACCTTCAGCGAGAACGGCAGGCGCGCCACGTCAAAGCGCTGCTGCAGCGCGTTGAGACTGAATATCTCGTACTCGCTTCCTCCTACCTCGAGCGTGTGCTTTGCGCCAAAGCTGTTCTCCGACATGGGCTTCTCCAGGCAGTTCAGGGGTTTCTCAGTTGGGTCTCCAGTCTCGCAGAGCGAGCTGCAAGTGCGCTCTAGCCGGCGGGCGCGGGAGGCGCTGCAGGCGCATGTGCGATGGCTCCGGTGACACTGCCCTTGCCGTTGCGCTTGCCCTCCAGCAATGCTGCGTCGCAGACCTCCAACAGCTCATCCTCGGTCATCGACTCCCTCCACTGCGCAACGCCCATCGAGGCGGACACTCCGCGCGAGCCGTCGGGAAACAGCACCCTGCGCATGCGCTCCAGAGCACGGCCGGCAGCAGCAACGGCGCTCTCCATGTTGGCGTTGGGGAGGATCACCACGAACTCGTCTCCGCCGTAGCGCGCAACACGATCGAACGCGCGGAACTCACCCGTCAGCGCCTGGGCGACCTGACGCAGGATCGAGTCGCCCGCCTGGTGGCCGTAGCGGTCGTTTACGAGCTTGAAGTCGTCGAGATCCACGATTACGCACGACAGCGTGCCGCCCGAGCGCTGCGCTCGGCCGATCTCCTCGTGCAGGCGACGGCGCATGGCACGATGGTTCAGACAGCCGGCAACCGAGTCTGTGCCCGCCTCGGCGCGCGCGAGCACGAGCGCGAGCACGGTGGCGGCTTGGTCCACGAACGTGGCTGCTTCCTCGATGGAGCGCTCGCTATAGGGCTCGGATTCGCGCCGCACGAGCACCACCACAGCCTCGATTTGACCAGCGAGTGAGAGCGGGGCGAGCAGCGCGCAACCGGGCGCTGCTCCTGCGAGGGGAGCGGTGATGGACAGTCGCGGAACGCTTGCAGTCAACTCGCGTGGTCCAACTGCGAGGAAGCTACGCCCCGTGCCCGCAACCCAGCTCACTCCGGGCGGGCGCTCCTCGTAGGGCTGCAGATAGCTGAGCCGTCCATCGCCGTCGAGCATGTAGACAACCACGAGCTCGTCCTCGCCGGGTGGCTGCAAACGGTGAATGTGCACCTCCTCCGCGCCCATCACAGCGATCAGCTCACGTGCGAGCGCGCCAAAGACCGTCTCTGTGTCCTCAGCGGTGGCGGCGAGCTGCATCAGCCGGCGCACCCCGGCGAGCATCGGAGCGAGGTCGGCCTCGTGTGCGCCATTTGATGAGGCGATGCTCATAACCCCAATCTAGCGAGCTATGGCGATGGTTTGCAAACGCTGCAAGTGCGCCACGGGTCCTGCCACCGGCTTATTTGAACACGAAAGTAACGGTTGCGGGCCCCGGCAGCGCACTCGCGCTCTTAGCTCTCACCTTCGGCAGGAACGCGACACGCACGTGCACGGCAAGTCGGTGGTGTTTGCTAAGCGTTCGCAGACCGGCCTTGGAGAGCGGTACTTCGAGCGTCACCCTCTGGGCTTTGCGGGGATGCTTCGAGACGCTCCTTAGATCCTTCCCACCACCGCTTACACGGCCCGCCGCCGGGGCCTTGACGGTGACGATCGCCCTATGACCGCGGATGCGATGAGACACTACAGTCAAGGGACAGCCCGACACCGAGATCTTTGTGTTCTGCTTGATCACCTTGCCGTTTTGCGCGGTGATGATTGTGGGCATCACGAGCGCCTTCTTGCAAATGCTGCCAACAGCCGTAAGGACGGAGTCCTTACCGGTGGGCAGCCTCACTTCAAAGCTCGAAATTGGAACGTCGGGCACCGAGGCGTAATTAGAAGTTGTTACCCCTTTGCTGATGTTCGTGTTTCCCACGAGGATCACCGTCACGCCGTCGCCTTTGAGCACAAGGTCGAGATCGGGGAAGGCGGCGCCGCCGTGGGAGACGAAGATGGCGTTACCGCTGAGCTTGCCGGGCAGCACTGGCGTTACAACAGTTGCTGTGCCAACATTCGACAGTGGCGGGCACGCGGAGGGGTTGACGTTGAATGTGGCTTGCGGACAGGCGTTGTTGAGCGTGCTGGTGCGCGCGGGGAGCTGCTTGGGCAGCGTGACGAGCACCGACTTGATGTTCGCCTGAGCGCCAGTGGGGTAGGCGACTTTCACCACGAGAATGGCGCCATTTGCCCGTGAGGTTTTCGCGTTCGAGGAAGCGCTGAGCTTCGGGCTGAAGGCAAGACCGCTGCAACCCGTCGCCTGAAACGGCGTGGAAAGGGATTGGGTCGTGCCAAAGGTGGAAGTGAGCGTTGTGGTGGTGGTGAGCGCACCACAGTTGGTGGGGTTGATTGCGAAGTTGGAGCGGTTGGCGTTCACTGTGATGGTTCTCAAGCGCAGTGGTGCACCGCCGACGATTGTTGGGAGCTGACTCTCCACAATTACCCGTGAGGTATAGGGATCGACATTGATGGTTGCTCGCGTGACGATCGTGCCGAAGTTGAATGGACCCACTTTCTCGGCGGGCACCGCCACCGACAGGCCATATGGTGCGCCTGCGTAGGGGCCGGTGAGATAAACCGGGCCAGACAGTGTGAAAGGGCTTGCGCCGGCGCCCACAGACACTGTTGCTGTGCCGAGCTGGCTGGCTGAGCCGCATGTTCCTTGCGCGGCTTGGGGTTCGCCACAAAGGGTGACCGACGGGATCTTGCCGACGAGACCCGCAGGCAGGATGGTGCTGAGCTTCGACAGGTACTGCTGGCCATCGCTGCGAGCGAGTTTCAGCGTGAAGCTGGTGCTTGCCCCGCCGGTGGTGGGCGCTGTGGCTGCGCTCTGGCTGAGCGCGAACGGCAACGGCGCGGGACAGGCGCCGCCTTTGCCGTTGAAGTCGACGGGGAATGCCTCGAGCAGATTGGCAGCTGGGTTTCCGCTGTATGGCGTAAAGCTCGCGTTCGTTGTTGCCGGACCACAGGCGAGCGGGTTGGCAAGCGGCGTGTGAGCACCGGCGTTGAAGTTGAGGATGAAGTCGCTGAAGGGGACCTGCGGGTTTTCAAGCACCGCAGTTGTGAGCCGTCCGGTATTCGCGTTGGCGCTGACCTTGCCTTCGAGGTGCACCGACACGCCATAGCGGGGGGCCTCGGCGTCGATGAGGATGCGATACTCGTTGCCCGACTGAGGATCAGTGCTCAGTGGCTGGCCGACATAGACGCCGCCCACTAGCGATTTGGCGGGGAGATCGGGCGTTTCGATTGCGGTTGTGCCGATCTGCGAGCCGGGGGGGCATTTGGCTTCGTTCACGGTGCCCTTGCCGAACTCAGCGTCGGTGCACGCTTCCAGGCCGTTGGCTGCAGCTGGGTTGAGCGTCATGCCTTCGGGGAGCGCGACGATTGCGTCCTTCAGCATTGAGGAGTCGATCGGCGCGGATGCGCTCTGCGGGACTTCCACTTTGACGGTGGCGCCATCGGGCTGGTCTGATTGGGTTGTGGCAGGTTCCACTTTGACGGTTGGCGCAAAGGGCACTTTGTCGCACCCGCTGGCGCCTACCGGGGTGGTGAACGACTTGGTTTCTTCCTGACCTGCATAGGAGACGACTTTCAGAAAGGTGGTTTGCGGGCCAAGGCAGGTGCTTGGCATCGTGATGAAGGGCAGGGTGCCTCCCGGGCCGAGCGTTGGACCGTTGAAGATCAGCCGCGACTCCACCAGTTCGGGACTGGTGGGGATTTCCTTGATGGTGAAGAACTCGTGGTAGTCGCCGCTGCTTTCGATGCCGCCGACTATGTGTACGACGCTTTCGAAGATGGGCACCTTGAAGGCTGCTTCAAGCGGCTTGCCCGACGGTGGTTGCATGTTGTATACGGCTGCATCGGTGAGAGGGGGACCGACCGTTCTGCCTACGGGTTGTCCCAGCAGCGAGACGAGGTTCAGGTGAGCGGTCAGACGAACTTCCCCGACCTGCGTATCGGTTGGGCACCCTGTTAAGCTTTCCAGTTCAGCCAGTTTGCATTGAGGCGTAGCGAAAGGATTGACGCTGAGGCCCGGCGGCAGGTCGACGCGCACTTCCTTGACATTGCCTTCGGGCGCCTCAAAGCCTTCGGCGCCGCTCGTGTTGAACCTGAAGTCGGTGATGCCAAAGGGTGGGTGACCGCCGGCCTGCGTATAGAACTGGCTGGTGTTCGCTGCGGTGCATTCCGCGGAGGTGCACGTGCCGGCTTCCCACTTGGAGACTCCGAAGGCTCCCAAGGCTGCCGGTGCAAAGAGCGCAGCCATCGCGCATATAAGGGCCCCCACGAGCCAGCTGCGAGTTGTGAGCCTCATGTTGTACTCCCCCTCCAAATCGACTACATCCATGCGCCGTCCAACCAGTTGCATACGACGTCCATCTATGTCGATTGGCATATACCCACTGTGAGGCGACCTAATCGGTATAAAGCTGCAAGGCCAGCAGCACTGCTGATGCTCTCAGAGGCCTCGAGGCGAGCACGGCGGTTGGTAGGACGACCGTAGCCGCCCTGCCAACCGCATCCCAAGCTCTATTTGAAGAGGACCGTGGCGAACGCCGTTGAGCTTGGGCTTTTCGCCTTCGGTATGAAGCCGACGCGCACGCGGACTGCGAGCGGGCGGGCGCTACTCGATACTGGAACCGAAAGCGTTATGTTCTGAGCTTTGCTCGTGTGCCTGTAGATAGTTTTGAGGCCTTTTCCGCCTCCACTCACACGGCCGGCGGCAGGCGCTCTTACGGTTATGAGCGCTTTGCTGCCACTCACGCGCTGGGAGATGACCGTCACCGGGCAGCTCGACACGGAGATTGCAGTGTTCTGTTTGATGACCTTGCCGTTCTGGGCTGTGATGGTGGTTGGCATGACCAGCGACTGCTTGCAAAGGCTGCCAACCGCCGTTACCGCCGAGTTTTTGCCGACCGGCAGATTCGTTTCGAAGCTGGTGACCGGCACATCGGGCACCGCCGCGAAGTTGGTGGTGGTTACACCTTTCTGAATGTTGGTGTTGCCCACCAGGATCACGGTTACGCCATTCCCGCTCAACACGAGGTCGAGATCGGGGAATTTCGCCCCTCCGTGCGAGACGAAGTAGGCGGGCCCGGTCAGCTTTGCCGGCAGCACCGGCGTGACGACCGTCGCCCCACCTACACGTGAGTTCGTCGGGCAGGAGTAGGGGTTCGCGTTGAACACCTTTTCCAGACAGGCTTTGTTCAGCGTGCTCAAACGCGAGGGCAGCTGCTTGGGCACCGTTACGAGCACCGACTTGATGCTTGATTGGACGCCGCTGGGATAGCCCACCTTCACATTCAGCGCGGCGCCGTTCGCCCGCGAGGTTTTCGCGTTGGAGGATGCTGTGAACTTCGGTTTGAACGCAAGCGAGCTGCAGTTGGTCGCCTGGAACGGCGTGGCGAGCGTTTGGGTTGAACCGAGACTCGAGGTGAGCACGGTGTTGGTTGCAAGGGCGCCGCAATTGGTGGGATTGACCAGGAAGCCCTGCCTGTTGATCGCCACGCTCAATGCTTTCAAGCGCAGCGGGATGCCCTTGAAGATGGTGGGCACATTGCCCGCCACCGTGACCCGTGCGGTGATCGGGTCCACTTCGATCCCCGTGCGCACAATGTCGGCGCCGAGGCTGAACGGCCCCACGGCTGCATTGATGACTGTGGTCATGCCGTAAGGAGCGCTGCCGGTGGGACCTGTGAGGAAGACCGGCCCGGTGAACTGGACCGGCGCGGCGCCCGAGCCTACTGTGGCGGTGGTTGTGCCGATCTGACTCGCCGCTGAGCAGGTTCCCAGTGATGCCTGTGGTTCAGGGCACAGTGGCACCGCGGGGATCTTGCCGACGAGGCCGGGGGGCAGTGTGGCGCTCACATGCGAGAGATACTGCTGTCCGTGTGCACGCCCCAGGTTGAGCGTGAAGTTGGTGTTTGCTCCACCGGTGGTGGGCACCGACGCCGTGCTCTGGCTCAGTGTGAAGGGCAGCGGTGAGGAGCAGGCGCCACCAGCGCCATTGCTGTCGACCGTGAAGGGCCCCACCGCGGGCGATGCGGTTGCGGTGCCGGTGAAGGGCGAAAAGCTGACGTCTGTCGTAGCGGTACCACACACGAGCGGATTGGCGATTGGTGCAAGCGCACCTCCCTTGAAGTGCAGAACCAATTTGCTGAAGGGCTGTTCTGGGTTTTCAGAGAATGTGGCGGTTACTCGACCCGTTGCTTCGTTAGGCACAACTTCGCCCTTGAGGCGCACGGAGATTCCGTATCGCGCGGACTCGGCGTCGAGGTAGACCGTGTACGGAGGATCGGTGATCGGACCGGATTCCGGTCCGCCGAGATACATGCTCCCGGTTAGTGATCCAGCGGGAAGAGCTGGGACGTCCAGGCTCACGGTGCCAATTTCCGACTTCGGAGGACATGCCACTCCAGCCACAGGACTGTGAATCCTGGCTTGTGCTGGCGTGCAGGCTTCAAGCCCTTGGGCGGCAGACGGGTTGAGGGTCATGCCTTCGGGCAGCGTGACACTGGCTGTCTTGAGCTGTGAGGAATCGATGCCTGCGGGGCTCGGGTCATGGGGAAGCGCCAGTTCGGTGGTGATGCCGTCTGGCTGGTCGGACTGCTTTGTTTCCGGTGTGAGCGAGAATGTCGGGGCGAACGGCACCATTGCAAACGGGGGAAGGCCGTTACAGCCTTCGGTGCCGATCGGGGTGACGTAAGTCCGCGCACCTTCCTGGCTGGTGCTTGACTTGAGCGTGAGCGTGTTCGTGGTTGCTGGGCCTGGACCGGCGCAGTTGCTCGGGTTCGTTATGAACCCACCGTTGCCGGTTGTGCCCCTGTTGCCAAAGAGGCTCAGACGCGAGGCGATCAGCGGTATGTTCGGAGAGACACTGATTTCGTAGTAGTCGTGATAGTTGCCCGCCCATTCGACATGGCCTTCGATCAAGGTGTGCGCTACGAGTCCGGCATGGCCGGTAAGAGCTTCTGGCAGTTCGAGCGCCACGCCGAACAGAGACGCTAGGCCGTTCGGCTGCACAATGTTGTAGACCTTGCCTTGCAGAGGCACATCTTTTGGAGTGGCCGTGGGGGAGTAGACGATTACCTTGTTGATCCCTATTTCAGTTTCCGCCTTGCAGGCGGGCGGCGTGAAGATGCCGGTGCCTGGAGATACTTCAACTCCTTCGAATTCTGTCATCGAGCACTTACCCACCGCCTCCGGGCTTGTGCTGACGCCTGGGCCCACATCCGTGCGGACATGTGTGACTACACCTGTTGGTATCGCTTCAGGGATGCTGCCAATGGTGTTGATGCTGAAGGCTGTGATCCCAAAGGGCTGGTGCCCGGCGGCCTGCGTGTAGGCCGCTTCTCTGGCTTCGGTCAAGTTAGGTTCCTTGGGGAAGGAGTACACACCGAACAAGAGTTCTTCGCCGCAGTTCGGGTGCCCTTCAGCGCAACTGGCAGCGATGAACTTGTCTACGCCAAATTCAGGGGTGGCTGCCTGCGCCACCGGCGCCGAGAGGGCCACAAGCGCACATGCAACCGTCCCTAGAAGCCAAATGCGTGTCCTCAACGTCATCCCATCCTCCTCTTGAAGCTAACCCAAGGCAGCGTCTATGTAGCGACCAGTGTCTAAGTAGACAAACTCTCATCTACCCGGATCGATGCGGTCCCAGTCCCAATAAACCACGAGAATGCAGACGATGAGCTTCGGCACGCTTGCCCTGATCGGTTTGTGCGGCATTGCAGGGCCCCTGCTCTCGGCCGCGGGCCACGGGGCTGTGCCGGTGGTGGTTGGAGAGCTGCTGGCAGGGATCTTGCTCGGCCATACCGGCTTTCGGGCGATCGATCCAGGCAACCCGACTCTCGCCTTCCTCGCGGAAATCGGCTTCGCCATGCTGATGTTCGCCGTAGGCATGAGCGTGCCGCTGCGCGAGCCCGGGATACGAGAGTCACTTGGCAGAGGCGCAACGGCGGCGGCGATTGTGGCGCTGATTGCAGTGGGCGCCGGGCTGCTCGCCTCAAGGATCGGCGGAGCGGGGCACCCGGCGGTGTATGCGGTGCTGATCGCCTCAGGCTCGGCTGCAGTGGTGCTGCCGATCCTGCAGGAACGCCAGATAACCGGGCCTTTAGCGCTCGCGGTGATGGCGCAGGTGACGGTGGCTGACGTTGGCGCGATGGTGGCGGTGCCGCTCGTGCTCGCGCCGTCGCGTACCGGCCGAATAGTGCTGGGGAGCGCGATTGTGGCGGTTTGCGTTGTTGCAATGCTCGCGGCGGCTCGACGGCTTCGCCATCGCGAGCAGGTGCGCAAACTCAGAGAGCTCGGCAGGCGTCGCGGTTGGGCAGTGGATCTGCGTGTAGCGCTGATAGTGCTGTTCGGCCTGGCGTGGCTCACCGAGCGCAGCGGCGCCAGCCTGCTGATAGCCGGGTTCGGCGCCGGGCTGATGGTGGCTGCGATTGGGGGACCCGAGCGGCTCTCAAACGAGGTGCTCGGGATCGCAGGCGGTTTCTTCATCCCGCTTTTCTTCGTGGTGCTCGGAGCGCGTTTGGATCTGCGTGGGCTGTTCTCCGACCCCGCCCTGATCGAGCTGGCTGCGGCGCTGGCGGTGCTCAATGTTGCTGTGCACTTGCTCGCCGCGCGCATTGTGCGCCAACCAAGAGCCGCCGGCTTGGTGGCGTCGGCTCAGCTCGGCGTGCCCGCTGCCTTGGTTGCACTCGGATTGCCCGCACACGTGCTCACTCCGCCTCAGGCGGCGGCGATCGTGGTCGCCGCGCTGCTCAGCATCGTGGCCTGCTCGCTCGGGGTAGCGGGGCTCAAGGGCAACGCCAGCTCGGCGAGTTGAGCGCCGTGAATTTGACATGAGCTCCGTGAACTGTGCAGAGGC